>MNIY01000193.1 GCA_001919995.1 Ktedonobacter sp. 13_1_20CM_4_53_11 | reverse complement strand
ATCCTGACCATTGAGGAAGCTGAACCAATCGGCACCTGAAATGACCACACCTCCAAAACGAGGACAAGCACCTCAGGTAAACGACCCCAAAAAGAGGCACAGAGAGCCTCTACTGGGAACGGACGGCGTCCCCATCCCCGTTTCTTGAGTAAGCGTTTGAGATTTTGTCCAGCCGCGATCCGTAATGCCTCACAGTTGACCCGCCAGAGCAGACGCAAGCGGAACCGTCGCAGGCCATGGCAGTCTTTGGCTTCGGCAAACAGCGGCTCCACCCACACTTTGCGTTTGCGCATGGCCTTTTGAGCGGACAAGCATTACAGGTAGCAGCGTCAGCGCTGTACGCTGCTTTCTGCGCGGTATACTCCATCCGAGAAAGGTGCAGTAGTTGGCCAGTTGGGCAGATATAGCGATCATGCTCGGCGTCATAGGTAAACTGAGCGGGTCCGAAATAAGGCCGCTGGTGTTCCCAATCCGGCAAGGGAACATAGGCGCGGATGCCTGCGTCTTCCAGCGCTTTGATGTTCTCGATAGTGCCATACGTGGTATCACCCGTCACGTGGCGAGGCCGCAGTTTCCAACGAAAGCGGGTGCGAAAGATGAGGTCGCGCATGGGTTGGTTATCCATGACTTCCGAGGGCGTCACCAGCACCTGGAGAATGATCCTGGCTTTCCCGCCATCGACGACATAGTGGGTATGATACCCCAAATGCGTGCCTCCCCCTTTTAACCGCATCGGTGTCGCATCAGGATCCGTGGTGCTGACTTTGAAGTCCGATGTCCGCTGATAAAGGCCATGCACCTCTCGTTGTTGCCGACCTTCCTCCGTGATCCAGTCGTGCCGCCCGGCATTGTCTTGAGCGAGTTCCTCTCCCTCTGCTTGGGAGAGTATGACCGGGAGCGCAACAGGCACCGTGCAGGTCACTATCTCTGGCGAAGTCACTGCTTGTGTTGCGTCACCGACCTCTGTCTCTGCTGGTTGTGGCTCCTGGTGGCTGTCTTCCTCAGCGAACAGAGCGGCCAGATGAGCCTGCATGGCTGCTCGCGCCTCGACCGCAAAGCGAGGAGTGAGCGAATCCAAGTCGGCGTTTGCGTTGACTTGCGTGCTATCAATGTACAACTCTCGACCCCAGACCAGCTTCTCCTGCTGGCACTGCTCAACGATGGCGTCGAAGAAGCGCCGGAACACCTCCACGCCATAGCGTTCTCTGATACGTGTCAGGCTGGAATGATCCGGTAACCGTTCGCCCAAATCGTATCCCAAGTACCAGAGAACGCTGAGCCGATCAGCCACCTGGCGCATCAGTTGCCGTTCGGAACGGATCCCCTCAAAGAACATCACGAGTTGCAGCTTGAAAAAGACGACCGGATCAATGGAAGGACGGCCACCACCTGCGTAGGTCTCCTGCACCAACTCGCGCACAAATGAAAGGTCGAGGGTACGCTCTACATGCCGATAGAAGTGATCTTGCGGCACTAACTCTTCTAAAGAAACCTGGACGAGTGGAGCGAAGAATCGCTGTTTGGTTCCCATCATGGCACGATGCTCTGTTCCTCCTCGAGGCGAGGAAGCGCTCGTGTGACCCGCGTGTTCTGTTCTCTGGATTGGTCAGGTGGACGCAACCACAGCGAGACATGCGCTGGCTGCATCGTCTCATGTACGACGGCCAGCAACTGCTCTCTCAACTGATCCAGGTCCACCTCATTGCGCAAAGTCGCACTGAAGGCTGCTATGACCTTCGCTGCGTCATACTTGTGACGGTAGAAGCGTCGGTCGATGATTACCTGGATACGCCTGCGCAAGGGTTGGAAGAGGTTATAGATGATAAGCGTGGAGACAACGATAGCTATCGCGGAGGTCTGATTAAAGAGCCCTCGCAAGAGCACTCCTAATCCGATAATGCAGCCCGCATACACAGCGATCAGTGTGCCCGTCAACAGGCCATAGACAAGGGCCTTGTTGATGAGCACGTCCACATCCCACAGTCGATAGCGCAGCATCGCGAACCCAATCGAGAGCGGGATGAGGAGAAAAACAAGGGTGAAGGCAGCATCAATGGCCACCGAGGCCAATGGATTTTGTACGGACGTGAAAACGAAGAGACCTAAGAGGTCCAGGATCAGGAAACTGCCAAGTCCAAGGGAGATACCGAGGACGACCCACTTCGTCTGTTGTTGTTGCTCTGTTCTTGAAACATGCCGGTAGCGATAGACCTGTATGATCAGCACGCTACCGATAAAGCCGAGCACTGGCAAAGCCAAGAAAGGGGAGGAATTGAAAGGGAGCCAAGGGAAAAAGACATTCACCGCCCAATACACGACCACGGCCACCCAGAACCAGCGCGTCCAACGCGGGACAAAGCGTCCCGTAGGGAACAGGTAGAAGAAGAGGAAAAAAGAGATATCGCCCAGGAAGGCGGCAAATTGACCTGGCAACCACCAGGCTGAAGGGAGTGTCGCGAGTTCACTGCTCCCCAAACCCGCTGGAATCGTCACGAGGGCCAGTGAGGCAACGAGCGCCATGCGGTCATCGGATCTGCGCCAGAAGATGACCGCCCCGATGACCGTGTAGACACCAATAAGGACGATATAGAGTGCAACCTCATAGGTAGCATAGAAGTCAAGAGAGAGGCCCACTGCATGAAACGCTTGCAGCCTCTGAGGGGTGAGTTGCCCACTGTTCCTGCAAGTGGCGGGATCACCTGTGCAGAGCACATGCAGGGAGGCAAAGTAGCTTGGGATGCTGGCGATCAGTAGACCGAGAGTCAGCAGAGCAATCACTCCCCATACTACACGTGCAAACACGAGCCGACGGCCATGCAAGTGCGTTTCCCTCTCGCTTCGTTGCTCAAGGCTGACGACCGTTTGAGCCGAGGCATGTTGTGTGTTCATCGTTCTGCCCCTCCGGCAGGGTGCATTGCTATACTGGAACGCATAAGAAGAGCAGAACGACGAACAGGTCGTTTTGAGCCTTTCTCTCTGCTATCTTACCACATCCTTGTCTCACATTGATGAGGACAACCGTCCTGAACTGCCATCCTTCTGGAAGGAGTGCAAGGACACCATCCTCCTGATATCAACAATTTCGACTTTTTCAACACGCTGTGTGTCTTTTGAGAACGGACGAGCTAGGTAGCCAGCACGGGGAAATGGAGTGAACTCCACTTCAAGATACTGCCCTCAATTTAGGGTGTGCACTCACATCTGTTTTTTTTCATGCCAGATTGCAACGCTCTTGAGTGAAGAGTAGAAGAGAGAACTATGCACGTCGTGAAGACATTCTTGCGGTGGACATATCTGCGCGCGGTGTTCCATCGGGGCTATGTGCTTACGCCCGGCCTCTATTTCGTGGTCGATGCGCATTTGTCCGCCTCCCAGATCGTCTTGCTCGGCACGGTCGTGTCGGCCACATTGGCGCTGGCGGATATCCCTACCGGCGTCTGGGCCGACGCGATCGGCCGCAAGTGGCCGCTCGTGATCGGGCACCTGTTTCTGGCCGCCGGCATGGTGATGACCGGCCTTGTGACGGCGTTTCCATTGATCCTGGTGACGCAGGTCCTGTGGGGATCAGGGTGGGCCTTCTTGACCGGCGCCGATGTCGCGTGGATCACCGACGAGCTCGATCAACCCCAGCGGATCACTCGCGTGCTGACGACGAGCGCCCGCCGGGACCTCGCTGGTGGGGCGACGGGGATGGTCGTGTTCGGTGTGCTTGGCTGGGCAACGAGCCTGGCGACCGCGATTGTGGTTTCAGGCGCCAGCATGGCGGCGCTCGGACTCTTCGTCGCGGCGCGCTTCACCGAGCGCAACTTCCGTCCCACGCGAGAGCAGCGGTGGAGCGCGTCGCTCTCGATCTTCCGGCTCGGAGTCAGCCTGGCGCGCCGCGACCACGAGGTTCTGCTGGTCTTCGTCGCGACGATGCTCATCAACGGCGCGGCCCTGGTCGGATGGCTGTTTCCCAGGCAGCTCGTCAACCTGGGCTTTCCGAGCGATCCCGTGCTGTGGTATACGGCCTTCGGCATTTGCTCCTCGGCGGCAGGCTTCGTCGCGCTGCGCATCGTCGAGGCGGGCCTCGACGGCGTGGGCGTTGCCCGGCGCGTGTACGCGCTCACGTGCTTCATCGGTATGCTCGGCCTGGTCGTGCTGGCTGTGGCCCCTGACGCCCTCATCGGTGGCGCCGGTGTGCTGCTGGTGAGCGGCATCGCCTTCAACGTCACACGCACGGTCAGCGTGATCTGGGTGAACCGGCGCACCACGAGCGATGTACGGGCGACCGTGCACTCGTTCCTCGACCAGGCCGAGTGCATCGGTGAGATCAGCGGCGGATTCGCGCTCACCCTCCTCGCCCAGGTCGCGGGCATTTCGATTGCGCTCCTCGCCTCGGCTGCGCTCCTCGCCTTCACCGGTGCGCTTGTGGCTCGCTCACGCGCCGACCGGGCGATGGCATTTCCGTAGGCGCCGATGATGAAATTTAACGAACAAGATCGGCCATTTCGTAGGTGCCGATTTATCGGCTAGGAGAGCGGGCTGGCGGGCATCGTAGCCGATAAATCGGCACCTACAGGAATATTACCGATTTTGATTGTAAAAAATCATTATCGGCCTGTAGAGGGCGTTGACAACCTCCAACAGCCAATAATGATTTTCAAAAACCGCTCTCGACAATGTCATCCTGAGCGCAGCGAAGGATGACATTGTCGGGTTTGATCGCTAAAGTGAATCATTGCGCTCCTACACGATTTCCCCTCGGAGGATGCAAAGCCATCATCGCCCTGATCGCCCTGGCCGCTTGACTGACACCCTTTTTTCTTCTATGATCTTGTCAGGCCGAAGCCAGGAGAGAGAGCAAGAGAGACAGGATGTAACCATCGAACGTAGGTGCTGTTGAAAGCATCTCACTGCCACGGCAGCGGTTCTTGCGCGCTCGGAAGAACGAAGAGAAGAACAAGGCAGGCCGCCCAGGAAGGAACAGAAACAGGCATGCCGTCACCCACGCCCATTCTCGCCACAAAACTGTATATGCCTCCGCTTCGGCCTGAGGTTGTCAGCCGCCCGCGCCTGCTCGAGCGGCTGAACGAGGGGCTGCGCCGCCACCTGGTCCTCATCTCGGCCCCCGCCGGCTTTGGGAAGACCACGCTGGTCAGCCAGTGGCTCGCCTTAATCGAGCGACCGGCAGCCTGGTTGTCACTGGATGAAGGGGATAACGATCCCGCACGCTTTCTGACCTACCTCGTGGCTGCTTTGCAGACGATTGCGGCGCATGTTGGGGAAGGGGTGTTGGGCGTGCTCCAATCCCCTCAGCCACCGCCAACCGAAGCGATTTTGACAACACTGCTCAATGACCTGACCAGCATCTCAGACCAGTTCGTGCTCGTCTTTGACGACTACCACGTGATTGATGCCAAGGCGATCGACCAGGCTCTCACCTTTCTGCTCGAGCACCTGCCACCACACATGCACCTGGTCATCGCCACCCGCGAGGATCCGCCGCTGCCGTTGGCCCGCTTACGCGCCGGTGGCCGCATGACGGAAGTGCGCGCCGCCGATTTGCGGTTTACTCCCTCTGAAGCCGCCGCATTTCTCAACCAGGTGATGGGCCTGCGCCTCTCAGCGCAAGACATCGCCGCCCTGGAAAGGCGCACCGAAGGCTGGATCGCCGGCCTGCAATTAGCCGCGCTTTCATTACAGGGACAGCCAGACGCCGCCAGCTTTATCACATCGTTCACCGGCAGTCACCATTTCGTAATGGACTACCTGCTTGAAGAAGTTCTTGAGCAGCAGCCTGAAAGCGTCCAGGCGTTTTTGCTGCGCACCTCTATCCTGGAGCGCCTGTGCGGTCCGCTGTGTGATGCCATTTTGCTCGACTCCTCCGCTTCCGGGCAAGCCACCCTGGAATTGCTCGACCGCGCCAACCTGTTCATCATCCCCCTGGACAACGAGCGGCATTGGTACCGCTATCACCATCTCTTCGCGGACCTGCTGCGACAGCGACTGCGCCAGAGCATCCCAGGCGATGCGGAAAGCCAGGTGAACGAATTGCATATCCGCGCCAGCCAGTGGTTTGAGGACAATGGCCTCTATCTAGAAGCGTTTCGCCATGCCGCTGCTGCCCATGAAATTGAGCGCGCCGAGCGCCTGATGGGAGGAAAAGGGATTCCCCGGCATTTTCGCGGCGCGGTGACTACGCTACTGGACTGGCTGGAGTCGCTGCCGGTGACCGTGCTGAATTCCAGGCCCTCGTTGTGGTGGAGGCATGCCTCGCTGTTGCTGGTGATTGGCCAGACAACCGGCGTGGAAGAGAAACTGCAGGCGGCTGAAGCCGCCATGCAAGGCGCCGAAGAGGACGACGAGACCCGCAACCTGGTCGGGGCAATTGCCGAGGCCCGTGCGACGCTGGCGCTCACCCGCTACCAGGTAGAACCCCTGCTTGTCCAGTCGCGCCGCGCCCTGGAGTACCTGCACCCGGACAACCAGTCTATGCGCGCGACCGCACACTGGACGCTGGGGGTTGCCCACATGTTCCAGGGAGACCGTGCCGCGGCCCGCCGGGCCTATACCGAAGCCATTGCTCTCAGCCAGGCAGCCGGGGATATCTTCACCATTATCCTGGCGACCATCGGCCTGGGCAACGTGCAGGAAGCAGACAACCAGCTCTACCTGGCAGCCGAGACCTACCGGCGCGTCCTGCAAATGGGGAGTGATCAGCCGCTGCAGATTATCAACGAAGCGCATCTTGGCCTGGCCCGTATCCTCCACGAATGGAACGACCTGGATGCCGCCGAGCAGCACGGGCGACAGAGTCTCAACCTGGCGCGACAGTATGAGAGCGTGATCGACCGCTTCATTATCAGTGAGGTATTTCTTGCCCGCCTGAAACTAGCCGCGGGGGATGTGGACGGCGCCGCTGATCTGCTCGCTCAGGCCGGTCAATCCGCGCGCCAGCAAAACTTTGTGTATCGCCTTCCCGATGTGGCTGCTGTGCAAGTGCTGGTGTTGCTGCGCCAGGGCAACCTTGCGGCCGCTGCTCACCTGGCGCAGGCGCACGAACTCCCTCTCATCCAGGCCAGAGTACACCTGGCCCAGGGCGACACGTCCGCGGCGCTGGCGCTGCTGGAATCATGGCGCGGTCTGATGGAGGCAAAGGGCTGGCAGGATGAGTTGCTCAAGGTGATGGTGCTCCAGGCAGTCGCTCTGCAGACACATGGCGAGAAGGACAAAGCGGTGCACCTGCTCGTTGAGGCGCTGGCGCTGGCAGAACCGGGCGGATTCGTCCGTCTCTTTGTCGACGAAGGTCCCCCGATGGCGCACCTCTTGTCTGAAGCCGCGACTCAGGGCATCATGCTGGACTATACCGGGAAGTTGCTGGCGGTATTTAAAGCCGAGGAGCAGGAACGCGAAGACAACTCGTCTCAGCCTGCCGTCCAGCCCCTGCTCGAGCCACTCAGCCAGCGCGAGCTGGAAGTCCTCCACCTCATCGCGCAAGGGCTCTCGAATCAGGAGATCAGCGAGCGGCTGTTCCTCGCCCTGGATACTGTGAAAGGACACAACCGGAAAATCTTTGGCAAACTACAGGTCGAAAGGCGCACCGAAGCGGTCGCACGTGCCCGCGAGTTGGGCCTGTTGTAGCCTCAACGGCAGTGTGCGCGCACACTTGCTCCTAAGAACTGCTCCTTACTCCCCTCACAAAACAACACTCCAAACAACACTTTCGTGTCTCGACCTGCATACCGTCATGGAGCTATGCTTCTGGTATAGATTGAGCCAGTGGTACAGGCTCTGTAGAGCGGTCACCCCGCATAAATTGAAAGAAGGTTATACACTCATGAAAAACTATTCAAACGAAGCTCATACTCCCTATGATGGATACAAAGGAGCGGCCACAGCGCAGCCGCTCGAGGCTTCCAACGACTTTCAGGAAAGCTCTCCAGAGAGCTATCACCCGCCCTTTGAGGGGGGATACCAGCAGCAAGAGCAACTCTATGCTTCTCAGCAGCACTATGGGCAGCCGTACTTTGCGCCACCTGCAGGCCATATCAGCCCTTCTGAAAAGATCTTGCGAACGCCCGCTGCCGGCTGGCTGAGCTACCTGGGCGGCTGGATCACCGGCCTGATCTTCCTCCTGCTTAAGAGAGAGAATCGCTTTGTGCGCTTCCACGCCATGCAGTCCCTCATCTTCTTCGGCGCGATAGGCATTGTGACGACTGTGTTCAGCCACATCCCTTTGCTTAGCTCCCTCAGCGCCGGGCTGTTGTTCGTCTCCTTCATCTGCTGGATTGTCTTGATGGTCAAAGCGGCTCGCGGCAGATACTACAAGCTGCCCATCGTCGGCGATTATGCTGAAAAATGGGCCAATTCCCTGAGGGACTAGAGGCGTCGAGTTAAACGAGTTATAAGAGCGTTTGAACGAAAGGAACAAACCCTATGATGCCACAAAAGGAAGTCAGTGAAGCGATCTATCAGCCAGCAGACCCGGTGTATGGGAGCTACGAGGGCAACCAGACAGCATCTGCTCGCCAGCGGTATGAGACCTCCTATAAGCAGGAGGTGAGAGAAGGATCGTCCGGCAAAGTCTATCCGCTCCCACATGACAGGACGAATATGCTGCGTTTCGCCCTGGCCGTGATTGCCCTGGGGCTGCTGCTGCTGTTTGGCCTGCTCTTCATGTTTGTTCTCGGTGGGACATCAGGATGGGCAAGTTTCGCTGTTGCCTGTTTCGCTATCCTCTTCATAGCCGGTATAGGCATGGACAAGATTCGCTGAGCCATCATCACGAGACTGGGGGACAGAGCTATGCCAGGCACATTCAACTCAGAAATTGATCCAGGCCAACCAATGGTCTATCAGATCAGGATCAAGGGCCACCTGGGTCGTCAATGGACAGACTGGTTTGAGGGTCTGACCATCACGGCTCTCGACAACGGCGAGACGCTGTTAACCGGCCCCGTGGTCGACCAGGCCGCGCTGCATGGCTTGCTCAAAAAAGTGCGTGACCTGGCAATGCCATTGCTCTCGGTCATGCGTGTTACACCCGGCCAGGCAGAGTTGTCAAATGAACTTTTTTCCTGACTCTTCTCTTATGTAAGCAACGAAAGGATTGAAATGCAAACCTATGAAAGCGATTGTCTACACACACTATGGATCACCGGATGTTCTTCAGTTCAAAGAGACAGAGAAACCCGTCCCCAACGCGGGTGAAATCCTGGTAAAGATTTACGCGGCATCCGCCAATCCCCTGGACTGGCATCTCATGAGGGGTGCACCGTTCCTGGCCCGCTTAGAGGGAGGGCTGCGCAAACCGAAAGACCCCAGATTCGGCGCCGACCTCGCCGGGCGGGTGGAAGCCGTTGGCAGCACCGTCACACAGTTTCAGCTAGGAGATGAGGTCTTCGGAGCATGGACGGGGAGTTTTGCCGAGTACGCAACCGTTCCTGAAAACAGGGTGGCGTTGAAACCGGCCAATCGTTCGTTCGAGGAGGCCGCCGCCATTCCTGTGGCGGCCATCACCGCTCTGCAAGGCCTGCGCGATACGGGGCACATCCACACCGGGCAAAAGGTTCTGATTAACGGCGCCTCTGGTGGCGTGGGTTCGTTTGCGGTGCAGCTCGCCAAAGCATTCGGAGCCGAAGTCACCGGCGTATGCAGCACGAGGAACCTGGACATGGTGCGCTCGATTGGCGCAGATCATGTCATTGATTACACGCAAGAAGATTTCACCAGGAATGGGCAGCATTACGACCTGATTTTCGATGCGGTAGGAAATCGTTCCGTCTCTGCTTACAGGCGCGCACTGAACCCCAATGGAACGTGTGTGGTTGCCGGCTTCTCAGGCCTGCCGAGGCTCTTCGAACACATGGTGCTGGGGCCGTTAAGGTCAAAGATCGGGAACAGGTGGGTCGGCCTCATGGGAACAGCGAAAATGAATCAGCAAGACCTGATTTTTGTGAAAGAACTTGTGGAAGCTGGAAAAGTCATACCGGTAATCGAGAGACGCTACCCGTTGCGCGAGGTTCCTGAGGCTATCCGGCACCTTGAAACAGGACACGCCCGAGGAAAAGTCGTCATCACAGTGGAGCAGACTCGCGTGCCTGTGTGATGTAACCGGCCTACGGATTTTATAACAGGCACGGAATCAGATCAGTGA
>MNIY01000020.1 GCA_001919995.1 Ktedonobacter sp. 13_1_20CM_4_53_11 | reverse complement strand
GGCTTGGCTAGAGAACCTAAAGCGAACGGCGGAAGCTTCAACCCAAAGATAGATCCAGCGCAGACACATTCGCCACTCAGGGCAATCGCATCTCCATTCAAAGTCCCAAGACCCTCTGAAGAGAGTCAGTGCTTCAAGCAGGAGTCAGCACATCCTAACCTGAGCGTACAGTTTTCAGGTGGGGATACGCTGACCTCGTTTAGTTTCTTATCGCGAGGTCAGTAATATGCTCTTTTTTGATTGATGTAGGAATAATCTGAAGAGATACCATACCAAATGTTGTGGTGCGCCGTGGAACGCGGCCTGATATCCCCGACGTAGTCGGGAAGAATTGGGAAGGAGATTCTTGGATCATCGTACCTACCTGGAGTGGAAACACAAAGGGGACAAGAGCCTGTTGGAAACACGAGAAATGCTCCGAAGACGCTTAGGACATGGACTCGTAAGACCCGCGTGTCATGGTGAGGACCGAATTGTTCGAAGCTTAGTTCTCAGCGATGTAGGCAGTCATCTCCCGACAACAGCGTCTCTGTGCGGGACCGTCAGGATATGGTGAAAGGGCTTCAGTCACCAAAACCTTCCGCTTGACGGGCGGTGAGAAATGATCTCACTCATAGAGAACGGACGAGACAACCTAAAACATGCTAGAACGTCTGACTCCCTGTGCTGGCTACTTGGCACATCCGTTCGAAAAACTGGTCGTTTTCTAAGAACGGATATGCCAAGTAGCCAACACAGTGAGGGACATAAAAAGCTGTCCTCGGCAATCCCTGTTCGTCGAGGGGAGCAGTTTGAATATGATCAGCGTTGCTGTATGTTTGTGTTAGCCGACCCGATGTGCAAGTTCTTTTCCGAACCGAAGGCTCGGATGGAGAAAAGAGCATGGGGCCCCCCTGCCAGGGCGCCGCCCCCTAGCGCCCGTTGAGAGCACCTCGCACATGGCGTTAGCTCGTAACTGCTTGAGGATTGAAGAATTCCAGCAGTACGGGAGCAAGGGCTTCCGCAGCGACTTCGTGCGTCTGACCTTGAAGCTGGCGATGTCTGGCATTGGGAATGGCCTTTGCCAGCGCCACTGCCGTCGTATACATGAACGGGAAAGAGGCAGAGCCATCCATGACGAGCGTTGGCACGGTGACGCGAGCGGCTTTTTCGGTGGGGACCGAGCCATCGTCCCCCAGAGCAGCGGCATCGTAGGCCAGGGTGTGGGCTACAGCTTCCCACATCGGCCACATTGGTTGCTGGCGTGCCCCCTCAAGGTGTTCGGGCGGCATTCCCACGAACATCATAAAGAGGCCCAGCGCATCGCCTCGCCGTCCTTCTGCAAGGACTTCCGCAAGCTGCTTTCTATAGGTTCTGAATGCTTGCTGCCTGGCATCATCAGAGTCATAAGGAGCCTCGTACAGAGCCAGTTTCTTCACCTTGTGGCCGAGCTTGATGGTCGCCTCCAGAGCCAGAGCGGCGCCGGAGGAGATCCCGTACAAGAATGCCTCACCACCAGCTTCGTTGATGAGGGCCTCAATATCCTCAATTTCCCGCTCAACGGCAAACGGCTGCGTATCCGTGCTCTCGCCTCGTCCCCGGCGGTCGTAGGTGAAGACGGTAAAGTGGGGCGCCAGCAGGGCTGCCAGTGGTTCCATAAATCCAAACGCCCGAGATCCCAGTGCCCCATCTACCAGGATGAGCGCCGGTCCGCTGCCTACCTGATCATATGCGATGATCGTGCCATCAACTGACTGCACTTTCTTCATAAAACCTCCTATTGCTGAGGGTGTATCGGACTCTTTTCATTGATTAGCCTCATTATACTTCGCAAGTGAGGGGGAAAACTTCTCGGATCTTGCCCTGCTAGCTCTGTAAATTGGCGATTGATGACGGTGGATTCTGACCGAATGTTGAGAAGTATGCTGGCGTGAGAGAGGACAAGAGCGTACAACATGTTTGCAACTCATAAGCGTTACTTGAGGAGTCCGCTCTGTAGGCTCGTTCATATTGGTAGCTTGCTCACCAGCTTAATGATCAAAATTTTTAACAATCCGCCCATTTAATCCGCAAATTGACACAAGCCTCACCAAAAGTGAGCCAGATCCCAAATGCGAGCAGTTGACCCGAATGGTGAGCAGCACACCCATTGACAGCCTGAAAAACCGCGCGCCTCGCGGATGGTTGTGCGCAAGAGTGGCAATTCGGGTGGTCAGACGGAGCACCTATCGCGCTGATACCGAGGTCGCTGTCTCCATGGGAAAACGGTCGAGATCGGTTCGAGAGCAGTTCTCGTGCCTTCCGTGCGCGTTCGATTGAGAGCCAAACAGCGAGAACTGCGGAAGGATTTTCACCACTCTTTCTGGTACACTGAGGGGCGAAATCTGTTTCTCATTTCGTCTCCATCTCGTACGCATCTCCAATCTTCTCTTCCCGTTACCGTTTTCGCCTTTGCCCGAAAGAATGGATTACTTGTATGGCGAGTTGCGCCGGAATTGACGTCTGTGGAGACGATGGAAGACGGGGCTGTCGCCTCGCAGTTGTCGAGAGATGCAGGAACCGAACACTGTTCAAGGCTACCATCCAGAAACAGGTACTTCGGACAACGGCGTAAAGAACAGGTGTTCTCTGCTTCTTGAAGCACCGTATTTCTTGCGTTTTTAAGGAGAGTAGTATGAGAGAATTTCAGGCTGATGGGAGAACGATCAGCGCCTATCTGGCCGTTCCCGAACATGGCAGCGGCCCAGGGGTGCTGGTCCTGCATGCCTGGTGGGGACTGACACAGCCGTTTCGGCAAGTCTGCGACCGGCTCGCGGAAGCGGGCTTCGTGGCGCTCGCCCCAGACCTCTACCGCGGCAAGACGACCGCGTCGGTCGAGGAAGCGCAAGCGTTGGGTGAGGCGCTGGATCGGGATGTGGAGCGGGGGCGCGGCGACATCGCGGGGGCGGTGCAGGTCCTGCGCCAACACGATGCGACCAAGCTGGCGAACGGTCGCGGCAAGCTCGCCCTCGTCGGCTTCTCGCTGGGAGGCGCCTACACGCTCGACATGTCCGTCACCCTGGCCCAGGAGATCGCCGCAGTCGTGACCTTTTATGACTCCTACCCCGGACTGGACTATAGCAGAGCTTCGGCCGCCTACCTCTGCCACTTCGCGGAGGATGACCCCTTCCACCCGGCTGAGTCGGGAGCGTCGATGGAGCAGGCGCTCCAAGCTGCGGGGAGGCAGGTCACTGTCCATACGTATCCAGGGACCAAACATTGGTTCTTCGAGGAGAATCGCCCTGAGTATGACGCCCAGGCTGCTCGTGTTGCCTGGGAGCGGACCATTGCGTTCTTGCACCAACGGCTTGATTAAGCGCTCTCGCTCTCGTCGGAGCGCAGCGCCCATGCCTGATCCGTTGTCCACGATCTTCTGAGCGATCATTGAGAAAGGCTCTTCCTCACTTGAGGTGAGCGGAACGTGCAAAGAAGGCAAAGAAAGCCACTATCCTGTGGGAAGGAGAAGCGTCAGATCGATCATACGTCCTTGTGTGAGAAAACGCGGCAGTCTGCTCTTCATGGCGACATGCTTAAAAGACGCTCACATCAATCGAGGGAGAGAAAGGGAATGCCAACATGGACATGGACCCAAGCAGACACACACGTGAAACGAGGATCAGCATGACCCGTGGAGGTATACAGCTAGATCCCTTGTGGAGGACCGCCCTCTGGCAGCAGTTCGGCGCGACGATCGACATGCTCGAAAACGCCCTGCTCGCCTGTCCCAGCACGCATTGGCATGGACGCCTCTGGAGCGACCACTCAGACCACCCACAGCCATCGGAATCAGCAGCATTCTGGTACATCACCTATCACATCCTCTTCTGGCTCGACGTGTATCTCACCGGCTCACGTGAAGGATTCACTCCCCCTGCGCCCTTCACCCTGGATGAGCTTGACCCAGCAGGTGTCCTTCCCGAACGGCCCTATAGCAGGGATGAGCTCCACACCTATCTGGTGCATCTGCGCCAGAAGTGCCAGACGACGATTGCTGGGTTGTCAGACGAGAAAGCGCACCAACAGGTCGCTTTCCCCTGGATCGGAGGAAAGCCGATGAGCTTTTTCGAGCTCCTGTTGTACAACATGCGCCATGTGCAGGAACATGCGGCCCAGTTGAACCTGTTTCTCGGACAGAACGGAATTTCTGGAGCCTCTGATTGGGTCAGCCGGGCGAAAGCCGATGAGGGCGGTGAGTAAGCGCTGATCACGAGTGTGTTGCTCAACCTTCGCCGTTGCGCAACCCGTGGGGGATAGCGAGACAAATAGACCAATAATCTCCGAAGCTGAGAGTCTGGATTATCTCTACTATCGCCTTTTTGCTTTGATGCATTTGTTACTACGAAGAACAAATAGAACTGGATAAGACCTTATAAGCTTCATTGCATGTCCTATTTTTCGCTGAACATAGAAATGTTCATTCCACAATAACCGGTAAGGTATCCACAAGTGGTTCTGCTTGCCGCCTTCTCCCGTCCCCTGTCCAGGTACTACCCGTTGTTGTACCGCCCTCCTGTGCTACGCTTGTTGTGCGCCGATGAGACCAGCAGCGCACAGTGGACCAGCTGCGTCCTTCCCCGCACCTGTAGACAGTATGCAGGGAAGAGGCAAGGAAAGGTCGCTGTGCAGGTGGCGACCACGCACATGTGCAAGCTCTCTTGCTGCCAGGATGTCATCGCGCCTCTGTCGTAGGAAAAGTACCTGTCCCGTTACGCTTCTTGCTGTCCACGCTGCTGATGCGTATGAAGAAGAATGCGACGGATCGTTTCATGCGAGACACTATACGCTGCTGCTACGGTGCACAGGGGTTCCTTCTGCTCCACCACACGATGAATGATCAGCGGCCAGTGTTCAGCAGGAAAACCGTATGTGGGGTGTTTTGGCCCTGGTCGCCGTTTGCTAACAATCGGAGGAGGGCTGACGTCATGTGCTTCGTCGTGAGCGAGCACGTCTTGGACCTTGAGATACAGTTTGCCAGACGGGGCAAGGAAGAGGAAAAAATTGGCGACAGAGGACTCGAAACCCGTCGGTTCCAGTGAGCCTATTTATAGAATAGGAAAGAAATAGCAAAATTTGTACGGAGAGATCTGCGGAAAGACGAGTCGCCACCCTTCACACAGATGTCTGCCGGGGGCGTGTGTCAGAAACGTGCTCCGTGCCTGCTCACCCGCTGGTTCCGTGTCGAGCACCTCGCAGGCAAGACCGGGAGCACTTGCCCCCTGCACCACGGCGTCCTTCCCCCAAGAACCAGGCTCTGTTCCGCTTGACATGCACTCCCCTTTTCTCCTGGGTCTATCGCTTCTCACAATACCTTTTTCTGAACGGATGGACCAAGTAGCCAGCACAGGTGGCACAGCTAGCGATTGTAAAACACAGCCAAGAATGAGATGCTATCTGCCAATCGGTGTAGTGAGTCGGAAAGGCCAAGCATATGATGGGAAAGAAAGAGCGTTCCTTTGCTCCACTCACCAATGTCTCACTGGAAGAGTTAGTGCCGCAAGATCACTTCTATCGCCATCTCGACCGGACACTTGACCTCTCCTTTGTGCGTGAGTTTGTGCAAGAGACCTATGCAGGCGGCGGCCTGTACTGGCTACTCAGCACGTCCGTCCTCAAAAGAGACAGTTTTAACCATTAATGTTTCACAGTGCCGCCAGTGGAGCCATCTGCGCGAACAGGCTGACCGTATCGGGATGCGACTGGTCGCCACTCAGTTCGCGATAGATCATTGCTACGTTGACGACGATACGTTCGCCGTCCGACCACGAGGCATAGCGATCCAGTGGTATATCCTTTGCCGCCTCGAATGCAAGCATACCCGCCTCGTAACGTTTGCGCGCCTCGTCATAGATGTATTCGAGGTAGCCCTTGACCTCGGTCACGCCCTTTTTATCGGTGATCGGGCCATGGCCGGGAACGATGGTTTCCACATCCATATCCAGGATGCGGTCGCAGGCTCGTAGCCAGTTACCCATCGGCCCGGCCCACATAATGGGGTGACCGCCGATGAAGAGGATATCGCCCGTGAAGACAACGCGGTCGTCAGGGATATGCGCCAGCGTATCACCAAGGGTGTGCGCCGGGCCAACCTCGATGAGATGGACCGTCTTATTCCCCACCTTCAACGTCATTTCACCCTCGAAGGTTTTGCTGGGTGGCGTCAGCGTGATATGTTCGAAGTGGAAAGGGCCGAAGGCGTGGATTGCGAACGCGCCAGTCTGCCCCATCGTCGGAGCCTGCTTGAGGAGCATAGCAAATTGCGCAGGCTGCAGGCCTTCGACCATTTCGTTTGCAGTCTTCTTCGAAGCGATAATCTGCGCATCGGATACCAGTTGATTGCCATAGCAATGATCCCCGTTGGCGTGTGTGTTGACCACCATGTCAATGTGTGATGCCGCAGAAACCGATCGGCGCATCGTATCCAGCATCTCCTGCGTGAGCTTCACATCGAAGAGGGTATCGATGAGCAGCGATGCTTCGCCATCGGTGATGAGGCCAGCGTTACTCCAGCCCCAGGAACCATTCGGCTGCAAGTAGGCATAAACGGAGTTGCCGAGATCGTGCAGCCCTTTCGTGTAGTGCCGGGTGCGCATGTGATTCTCCTTTTCTTTGCTCTCCCTACGCTGTCGCAGGTGTGCGTTTTTGAGGCATCCACCCGGTCGGAACGGGCGTGCCTACACGGTTGCGCAGCACGCCTATACCCTCAACTTCAAGTTCTACCACGTCGCCCGGTTTTAGTTGCTTGCCGAGTTCCAGGCCGCAGCCAAAGCCGACTGTTCCCGATCCAATCAACTCGCCAGCCTGTACTTCTTCGCTTTTCGAGATATAGGCGATTATCTCTTCAATCTGCCACATCATAGTGGCGCTTGATCCCCGCGACCACTCTTCGCCGTTCACACGCGCGATCATCATCAGCTTATGCACATCCAGTTCGTCAACAGTCGTAATCCAGGGCCCGAGTGCTGTCGCGAAATCCTTGCCTTTCGCTGGTCCTAACAATCCCTGCATTTCGTTCGCCTGCATGTCACGCGCGCTGAAGTCGTTGAAGATCGTCACGCCGAACAGATGCGCTTTTGCCTGTTCAGGTGTGAGGTCTTTGCCCGCACGCCCGATGACGAAACCCAGCTCTAATTCATAGTCCATGTGCCGTGTGTAATCCGGCCAGCACAATTCCTGCTCATTCCCGATGAGAGTGAGAGGATTACCCTTATAGTACAGGGGCATCTCGTAGTACTGCTCAGGTACCTTGCCGAGTATCTTGAGGAAGGAGTTGCGCAGGTGCGTCTCGAATACCAGACAGTCGCGCATTATGGGTGGATCAATGGGGGCCAGCCAGGTGACGCCTTCCATCGGAAGAATCGCCCCTTCGTCCTGGAGCGATGCGACACTCCTCTGTGCGGCCGCCAGCAACAGGGGGCCTGACCCGATGGCAGCAGCCATGCTCGATGGAAAGAGCGCGTTTGCGAGGCGGCGAGCGGCGTCAGCCGTGGCTCTTTCTCTCAGCAGGCGATTATATTCAGCTGTTACCAGGTCGACGACGCGGTTCTGTTCTGGTTGAGCTACGACCAGGCGAGGGATACCTCCTTCAAAGGATTCGCGAAGAATACGTCCCAGTTTCATATGCGGTGCTCCCTTTTCCTTCCGATAGTGTTTCTTTCATGCACAAGGCCATCAAGGTGCTCTATCTGGAGGGCAGACCAATGTGCTTGACCTGACACGGCTCATGCTACAAGAGATAGGCCTCAATACTCGCTAAGGCCCGGCGTAGTTTGTCCCTCTCATCCATTGTATGTTGCGCTTTTATGCCTGTCAATCATGAGAGCGAAAGGACAGGGCTTTTTGAAAGTTGCTTAAGGCGCGACTCTTGGGATATTGTCCCCTTGCCTATGATTTATCATAGAGCGGGCAATCACTCCATTTTTCGCCAGGATCTTCGTGTTCGATGTACCTTCTGTAATCTTTTTTGTTGCTGTAAAAGACGCTTCTCACTCCCTACTATCGTATACATCGCCTGCTCGTTCCCTATTTTGGTAGCGGCTCACTTGAGAAGGATAGCCCGGTCTAAATTATATCGATGCAGAAAGAGAAGCAGGCACGCCTCGTGCATGAGTTCTGACTTGGAAAAGGACAACGTCATGCGCACAAAACGGGCGAGGCGTTGCCGCAGCGTAGTATTCCAGCGCTCCACATGGGCGGTCTCTCCCATCTCTTTTCCCACGGCTGTATGTTGCTCCTGTGGGATCACCGCCGCATATGTCGCCCAGAAGTCAGTGAAACAATGCCCCTGACGATACCCCTCTGGAATGGCCTCCCACAACCGTTGACACGTTTTTTTACTCCGATCATCCAGGGCATAGGCCACCACATGACGCGTCTGGCGGCAGAGGGCCATCCAAATCCAGGAGTCGTTGGCTTTTTTGAGCACAAACGACCACAATTCATCCAGTTCCAGCGTGGTGGAAGCGGCATCTTCTGGATCGGGGGCAAGCAGGGTGGTACTTAAGGGAGGAAGCTGAGTTCCTTTTTTTTGATCCAATTGGACACCGTGGTGCGAGAGACGCCAAACGTGCGCGTGAGGCCGCGGAGACTGCTTCGTTCTTGATAGGCATGCAAGATCTCCTGGCGGCGAGCTTCTGGATAGGCATGGGGGGTCGGGTTCTCGCGACTCTGACGTCCACAGGCACGGCAGCGATACAACTGCTTGCCATTGGGGGCATGACCATTGCGGACCAGAGCTTCGCGTCTTTCAGTGAGAGCAGTGAAGGGTTATCGTCACCATTGAAGACTCCTCTTTTTGAGAAGGATTGATCTTCAGAGTCTACCATATCCTGCTTCTTTGTACCACTACCTGGGGTTCCTGCGAAAATCACTAGAGGAATCTGGGAATACCTGTCTTGCACGATTTTCATGCTCCTCTCCGAGGCCGAGCATCATCGAGCTGTGAAACCGTTACAAAGGCAGATTTTCCTTGAGGCCATGTGCCCTACCCGAGAAATAACTCCAGAACAGGCACGAGCACATCAGGGCGCTGAACAGGTAGGGTGAGCGTGAGTGAATCATCGTGCCCACTGCTCTGCAGATGTATCTCAGAACCATCATGAAGCAGTTGGGCATACTCCACTCGACCTGCAAGCCCTGGCAAGTGGAGCGCCTGCATAGGCCAGGCAAAGATATGCACGTACAACCGATTGCCTCGTTGAGTGAAGCGGCAATCGGCAGGAGCACTCCAGTCGCTGGCAGTCGCCCCATAGATAGCACGACAATGTAAACGCATCCAGCATCCAATGGTGTCCAGGATTGCCTGCGATCTGGCATCAAATTCCCCCCTTGCTGTTGGCCCAACATTGAGCAAGAGATTTCCGCCTTTAGACACCGTATCAATCAGCATGCGGACCAGCAATTCCGGCGACTTCCAGTCCAGGTTATCGCGATCGTAGCCCCAACTTCCATTTAAAGTATGGCACGCCTCCCACGTGACGCGTCGTCCATCAACCTGCACCCACTGAGCAGGCTGGAGCTGTTCAGGTGTATAAAAATCCGGGTCAACGCCCACGCGGTCGTTGAGCAAGATAGCCGGTTGCAGTTCACGTACCATTTCCACAAGCCGCTGCCCCTGCCAGTCTTGAGAACCCTTGCCCTTCGACCAGCCCCAATCCATTGATGGATAAGAAAAGTCGAGCCAGAGGATATCAATCTGGCCGTAGCCCGTGAGTAATTCGCGGACCTGACCGTGGAGATACTCCACATACTTGCGCATATCACGCTGCTGGCTCGCCTCTCGAAAAGCCAGATCATCGCGTTGAGGATGAAAACCATCGACAGGGAATTCAGGATGATGCCAATCAATCAACGAATGATAAAAGCCGATCTTCAACCCCTCGGTGCGAAAAGCTTCTACCCAGGGCCGCAGCAAATCCCGACCAGCAGGCGTGCGCGTCGCTTTGTAGTCAGTCAGTTGCGAATCCCAGAGGCAAAAGCCATCATGGTGCTTCGTCGTGATCACCGCGTAACACATCCCGGCTCGTTTCGCCATGCGCGCCCAGGCGGCAGGATCATAGAGATCAGGGTCAAAGTGATCGAAATACCGCTGGTACTGCGCATCACTCATCTTCTCCCCGCTCTTAATCCACTCCGCCAGTCCATTGCCTCCATGTCGAGCCGCCAGCGCATAGATGCCCCAGTGAATGAAGAGTCCAAACCGGTCGTGGATGAACCACTCTCGTCTCTGCACCGCCCCCATCTCCTGCGATTCTACTGTCATATCTCCTCCTCTCTCATCTCATGGTACCACAAACCGATGGCCTTCAGGAGTGTAGAGCAGTCGCTACTTTCGACAGCCTCAATGCCAGTGCTTCACGCGTCAGATCGCCCAGGGCTACCGAGAGGGGCAAAGGCCAGGGAAGTTGATGGAGCCGGGCAAGGAGCCTCAGTTTATATGGTATAGTGAATACAAGAGTTCACAGATCGGAGCGAGATTACCCCGACCGACTGATTATGAGGAGACGATAGCATGGCAAAGACCAAGGAGTCTGTAACCCAATTTGAAGTTCATGATGCTGAAATCCTGGCCCAGGCAAGAGCCGTTTTAGACACGTGTCATTCCCTTCAGGATATACAGGTGGCTGTTCTTGCTGCCGTTGCACGCAATGAGGAATGGAGGGGAAAACGCTGTCTGAACCTGCTGGCACCCGAGGCTCCGACGAGTCCAACTGTCAGGGCACTGCTGTCCTCTGAAATTGGGATTCGGGCTGCCGAGGGCCATATTGGCGCAGCGAACCGCTGGTTTGCCGGAACACAACACATCGATGAGGTCGAGGCATTGTGCGTCGAACTGCTCAAACAGGTCTTCCAGGCACGTTATGCCGACCATCGCCTGGTGGCCAGCATGATCGGCAATCTGGCCGTGTATACTGCCCTTACCAAGCCGGGAGACGTGATCATGAGCGTGCCTCAGCCCGTCGGAGGTCACTCCAGTAATCGCGTCGATGGGCCTGCCGGTATACGAGGACTCAAGATCGTCGATATTCCCTTTGATCCGGTTGAACTCGAAGTGGACCTGGACCTCTTCCGTAAGGTAGCCCCGCTGGTTCGACCACGGGTGATCACGCTGGGAACTTCCATGACCCTCTTCCCATTTCCTGTTCATGCCATGTATGAGATTGTCGCTGAATGGGGAGGCTCTATCTTCTTTGATGGTGCTCACCAGCTTGGCCTCATCGCCGGCCACCAGTACCAGGATCCACTGCGAGAGGGAGCGGCAGTCCTGACGGGATCGGCAGGGAAAACCTTTAGCGGGCCGCAGAGCGGCGTCATCGTCTGGGACGATCCAGGCCTGACGGTTGGGCTCACCCATGCGATTTTCCCCATGCTGGCAGCCACCCATCAGGTGAACCGGGTCGCCGCCCTCGCCGTCTCAGCCGCCGAAATGCTCGCCTTCGGTGACGTCTATATGGCGCAGATCATACGCAACGCCCAGGCTCTGGGTGCTGCCCTGGCACGGCGCGGCATTCCCCTACTTGGAGCACACAAGGGCTACACAACCACACAGCAAGTCATCGCCGACGTGCGCTCATTTGGCAGAGGGTTGGCGGTGGCGCAGCGACTGGCTCAGGCCAATATTATCACCAACAAGAATCTCATTCCGGCTGACCGAGTCGAAGATTGGGATCAACCAGGAGGCCTGCGCATGGGGACGATAGAAGTAACCCGGCTGGGCATGCGTGAAGCGGAAATGGAACAGATTGCCGATTTCATTGCTCGCGTCGTCGTTGAGCAGGAGAGTCCGGCGGAGGTGGCTCAGGACGTGGCCGCATTCAGGCAAAACTACCAGACGCTGTACTATTGTTTCGATCATGGGCTTCCACCGGCAATCAGCGCATAAGCCCGCCGCAACTGCCGACCACTTATTTGCCTGCAGCAGGCTGTTAGCCGCCCTCAATGGAACAATCAGGCCAACTTGCCCGGAAAGGAAAGAAAGATGCCCGACGAACGCCAACGCTTTTTGATCCGTTATGCGCGTGGTTTTGCCCCGTTTATCGTGGCGCGTGCCTCTGGCGCATGGCTCGAAACAGAGGACGGACAACGCATCCTGGATTTCACCTCGGGCCAGA
>MNIY01000174.1 GCA_001919995.1 Ktedonobacter sp. 13_1_20CM_4_53_11 | reverse complement strand
GACTTCGCTACCAATATCAGCTTCGCTCATGGAGTAAAATATGAGTTGTCCCAACTTGATCTTGATCCGTTTTATGATATGACCTGGACTTGTCAATAGATGATCCTTCCAGTATGAACCTGGTCACACTTCACCATGAATGCGCGAAACTGCCAGGAAGTCGGCACAGGCAATCAAAGCCGCGCCCCAGCGCCTTTCATCCACCCCTGAGAAGCCTATAATGGTTATGCTGCCTTTGTCACGTACAAGCGAATAGTCACGGCAGAGGTGACAATCTGTCCAACAAAATGGTACTGGCTATCTAACCACTTCTCGGCTGCCTGGGCCTTCAAAAAGGCAGTCCGATCTGGCAGACGAGCAACAATGAAGAATAATCGAGGATGCTGAGCACCATAGGCTGCCAGAGCAGTGAGATCAACGGCCGCATCATAGTTCGCAGGGCCGTGGTTCTCCCACGAAAAAGCGCCAGGGGAATCGGCGTCGAAGTGCGCATCGGACTGATATCGGGACAGATAGTACTCCACCGAGATCTGGCAGCCCTGCGCATTGGTGTAGCAGACCAGGCCATCACCTGGCTGATACCGCTGGACTAACCAGGAGGTGGGGATGTTCCAATTCTCTACCTGAGCATGCGCGTAGTACAGCGGCGTATAGTGAACGGCAAGCGCAATTAGAGCAGCAGCAAGTGCGATTTTCACTCCCTGAGAACGCAGGGTCGCAACCCCTAAGCCGACGAGCAAACAGAGTGGAGGCACAATGGTCACCAGGTAACGGGTCGAGAAGAGGCGGGTGTGGCCCTGCGAAACAACGTAGCTGATGACCACTGGCAGGATCAACCAGCAGAGTAAAGCAAAAGCCATGGGCAAACGCTGGCGTAATGTCTCCTCCTCTTTTCCCGAAGCATGCGTGGTCAGGACGTTCTGGAGCGGTGTATGGGGAGGAAGATGCGATAGCAGTGCGGCAAACAGACCAAGTCCACAGAACGCGACAAGCAGAGCCAGGTAGATCTTGCTATTCGCGCTGATATTGAAAAACAGGATGAACACGTTTTGGAGATGGGGAAGAGGAAGCCAGCCCGTTATCGATCCCCGACGGCTCACCAGGATCATCATGGGAATGCTCAAGATCCCACTGGCCAGCAGACTGGCCCCAAAGGCGAGGAGGCGCTTGCGGATCTGTACACGCCAGGAATTGGGCACGAGCACCAGGCCAGCGACCGTCGTCAGTTGTGCGAGGAAAATGAGTACACTGAACAGGTGGGTATAGAAGGCCAGGGTGATCGTGACAACATAGCAGAGCCACCAGCGTCTGGTCCGCGTTTCGTTGGTGAAGGCCGTGAAGAGCGCGTACCAGGCCAGACAGAGCAGGAGGAGTTGTAGGCTGTATCCCCGGGTCTCTTGCGCATAGGTCAGTTGCAGATCGTTCAGCAGATAGAGGCTGGCGCCGACGACCCCGGCCCACACGCCCAGGAACCGTCGTCCAAAGACAAAGAGGGCCAGGGTGCTCAGAGCGGCGAAAATCGCTGAGGGGAGGCGTACGACAAACTCGGTGGGGATGAGACCGAGTGCTCCGGTCAACTGGAGCCAGAAATGGAGGAAGAGATAATACAGTTCCATATTGGGCTCCACACCAAAGAGAATGTGCCACAGCAGGGACAAGGGTTGGTGGGCAAGCTCAACGGAAAATGCTTCGTCGAACCAGATACTGGGGGTTCCCAGGCGATAGAGGTTGAAGCCCAGGGCCGCGAGAAACAAGACGCCACCAATGACCACATTTTGAGAGCGACGAAGCCTCTCCAGGAATCTTTTGGGGCGTGGTATTTCTGGCGGAGCTGCTACATCCGGCTCTAATTGATGTACATCAATGTTGCAGACAAGATCGATAGGCTTCGGTTCCATCCACGTATGTTCTCCTTCCTCATCCTATGAACACGAGCTTTGAAATCGAGCCTAACCAGGAGATTAGGAATACTGTTTGCCTGTTCACCAGTACGTCAGGCAACTTATCTGTTGATTGTAACGAACGATTTCTATTTGCTGTAACTATAATGACCCTAAGATTTCAGACAAAAATCTATTGGCTTGTAAGGTGTAAATCTGGTAAGATGCATTTCGTCCAGATTAATCCAGATGATGAAGTTGTAGACAGTCCAAGTATTGGATGGAGCCAATGAACTACTCACGACGCTTAGGGGAAATTTCCCCTCACCAATTCCAAAGGGCGCTTGATCATTTTGATCTTGGCCTGTTTGTGCAAGCCGAACCGATCCCCTTTGGTTTGTTTGGGCAAAACGTCTTTGTGACCAGTACCAAAGGCGAGTTCGGACTTCACCCGCTGATGTGGAATGGGTAGAAGAAGTGATTGAACAGGCAAAAGATGCGCTGGACAACCACTTCCAGCCCTGCTTTTTGATTGTATGGGAGTATGTTCAAAGAACCCACACCGCCTGGTGGGATGAGCAATTGCCATTCCGCCAATGGGTAGAACGCTATATTTCTGCTGACGCACTTTTCTCGTAAAGATCAGCGGGCATTTGTTGACGAGTGAGGCTGACTGATGCACACTCGAAGATCTATTGCTCTCGTTCTAAGAAAGGAGACGGCACCTTAGAAACCACGATTTTTGTGTCTTGAAAATCTGGGTCACTATAGTATGCTTGCTAGATCTGCTCTAGGATCTGTGTGATGAGCTGTTCAAAGGTGACGTCCTGCAGGAAAGCTGTGACCGGGATGACCACGTTCAGGTCTGATCCGATGCGGTTCTTTAGTTCGACAGACATCAGCGAGTCGATGCCCAGTCGGTTGAGTTGCTGGTGAGCATCGAGCTTCAGCGAGGTGTGACCCAGCACCCTGGCAATCTGGTCGCTCAGGTACTGCATGAGCGTCTGCTGACGCAGTTCATCGTCCAGTTCGGCCAGCATCTCGCTCGTCAGGAGCGGTCCCCCGGCTCTGTTCTCTTGCTGCGCTCCGGGCTCTTCGAGCAGGTGAGCGAAGAGCGAAGACCTGGTCAAGTTCGGATAGAACTGGCTCCACTTGGGCAGGTTAAACGACATCACACCGACCTGTGGTGGGCTCTGGTGCAGCAGGCTCCTCAGGATCGCCAGCCCCTCTTTGGGCTTCATACTCGCGAAGCCACGAAAGTCCAGGCGCTCGCCCCGGTTCTCCTTCATGGCCTGACCGACCTCGCCCCAACGGCCCCAATTGATGCACAGCGCTGGATAGCCCTGCTGCCTGCGGTAGTAGGCCAACATATCCATGAATGCGCTGGCCGCTGCGTAGTTGCCCTGGCCAGGCGAACCGATCAGTGATGCCGCCGACGAGAATAGGACGAAGTAGTCCAGCGGCTCATCCAGCGTCAGACGGTGGAGGTTCCAGGCCCCGTCCACCTTGGGTGGCATCACACCTAGAAAGCGCTCGCGATTCAATTGCAGCAGGGTGCTGTCATCCAGCACGACGGCGCAGTGGAAGACGCCGCGTAGCGGTGGCATCTCGCGCCGTATCGTGACCAGTGCGTTCGCCAGTTGCTCTTCCCGTGCGACATCTCCCTTCAGTACACGCACGGCCGCTCCGGTTTCGCGCATGGCTTGCAGCGTGGCTTCCGCCTCCTCGGTACCTCCTCGGCGTCCCATGAGGACAAGATGTCGTGCGCCCTGCTCGACCATCCACTGAGCCGTTCGGAGGCCTACGCCGCCCAAGCCTCCAGTAATCAAGTAGGTACCGTCCGAGCGGAAGAGGGCCTCCGCCTGCCCCTGCCCATGCAGCAAGGCATGGCGAGTGAGCCTGGCCACGTAGCGCCTGTCGCCGCGCAGCGCCACCTCGTCGGCTTCTTCATCGGACCAGATTTCCCTGAACAGGGTTCCCAGGCACTCCTCTGAAGGGGTTGTATCGAGATCGATCAAGGTGCAGTGCAGATTCTGGTGCTCATAGACGATCACGCGCCCCAATCCCCACCGCGCTGCCTGTGACAGCGCGGTCGTCCTATCCTGCTCCTCGATGGTATGGACGCCGCTGGTTACTAGCCAGAGTCGGGAGGACGTCTCCTTCTTTGCCGCTGTCAATGCCTGGATCAAGTGCAGTACGCCGATGCTGACCAGGTCCTGGTTCGCACGCAAAGGTTGCCGCATGCTCTCGTTCACCGAGGTCGTCAGCATGCCCCACAGGTACACGATGCCGATGGCCTGCTCACCGTTCTTACTGTACAACTCGCTGAGGAGTCGGTCAAACTCCTCGGGGGTTGCCGGAGACAATTCATAATGCTGGTCTTCAACCTGCTTGTATGACTGGCCGGGCGTCACGATCACGCAGCTTGCACCGCTGGCTCGCAAGTGTTGGGCCAGTCCCTGGCCGAGCCCGTCGTGCTCGCTGAAGACCAGCCAGTTCTTGCGCGGTGTGCCCTTCGCACGCTGTTCGCTGCGAGCCTGCTGCTCCCAGTCGATGGTGTACAGTAACTGATTCAGACGCTGGCGCATGAAATCCTGCGTATTGCCGTCCAGAGATTGTAGGCGGAAGCCCAGCACCTCTAGCAGAACCCGCCCTTGCTCGTCGAGCAGGATGACGTCGCCTTCAAGGGTGCTTTGATCGCCGTTCGCCTCCTGCCGAACAATCGCGTGCGTCCACAGCTTGCCGCCAGGGACTGGCCGTTGGTAGAACTTTACCCGCTTCACCACCACCGGTACATAGGTATCCTCGTTCTCCTCAGGCAGGAACGGCGTGATACCTTGCAGGAAGGCGTCCATGAGCGCCGGATGTACCTGGTAGCCGGACATATCGTCAGCCACCCCTTCTGGGATCGTAATGTGCGACATCACCTCGCCCGGACGCCGCCAGACCTGCGTGACGCCCTGAAAAAGTGGACCATGCTGGATGCCGCGAGCACGCAGGCCCTGATAGTATTTCGGAGCCTCCATCGCCAGTATCCACTCGCTCTGGACCTGTTCAGGCAACAGATGGATGATCTCCTCCCTCAGCAGCGGTTCCTCCTCGCGCCGCACGGTCACGCTGGCGTGCTGCGTCCACACCGCCGCCTGCTTATCCTGTCTCGCCTGTGTGCTGAAGAAGCATAGGGTCATCTTCCCCTCGTTCGCCTCCGGCGTCAGGATCACCTGCAGGGTCTGCGTGGTCCCTTTCGAGAAGAAGAGGGCCTTCGTGAGTTCAAGATCTTCGACGCTGAAGCGCTGCGGTCCGAAGATCTCAGTCGCGGCGGCGAGGGACAGCTCGATATAGGCCGCACAGGGCAGCACTGGCATATCATGCACGCGGTGGTCGCTCAGGTAGGGGAAGATCTCCGTATCAATGTCGGTGGTCCAGAAATACGTATTGGGATGGAGTGCTGACTGCATGCTTCTGCCAAGGATGGGATGGGACGTCCCGTCGCTGCACCGAGCCTGGAAAGATGAGATGGCGCCAGATTGAGGACGGTCGATATTGGGGTTCCAATAGCGCTGGCGTTGCCAGGGATAGGTCGGCAGGGGAACGTGATGTCCTCCGGTGATATACAGCGCGGACCAGTTGAGTGGGCATCCCTGTGTGTAGAGTGTGCCGAGCGTCGCCAGCATCGCGGCCCGTCCCTCCTCATCGCGCCGCATCGACGAGAGGGCCAGTCCGGACTTTTCGCTCTGCTCGATGGTCTGTCTGACGGCACCGACCAGGATCGGATGCGGGCTCATCTCCATGAAGATGCCGTAGTCGTCTTCCAGCAACGCCTGTATAGCGGCGAGGAAGAGCACTGGCTTGCGTAGATTGTTTACCCAGTACTGGGCCGCGAGCTCGCTCCCGTCAATGATTTCTCCGTGAACCGTCGAGTACATCGGAATCGCTGCCCTGCGTGGCTGCACGCGCTCCATAAGCCTGAGCAAGTCATCGCGCAGCGGATCCATCTGTGGGCTGTGCGAGGCGACGTCTACTTTGACGAGTCGGCCAAAGACGCCGTTGCGCTCGAGTATGGTCAGGATTTCGGCCAGTGCTTGCGGATCGCCTGACAGAACCGTCGAGCTTGCGCTGTTACTCACTGCCACAGAGACACGCTCTTCGTAATCAGAGACAATCGTCCTTGCCTGATCAAGAGAGAGCTCTACGGCCGCCATAGCCCCCTTGCCGCTCGTACGGAGAAGCAGCTTGCTGCGGGAGCAGATGATCCAGGCGGCATCCTCTAGACTGAGTGCTCCGGCCACATAGGCCGCAGCAACTTCTCCCATAGAGTGACCGACCACCATGTCAGGCTCGATACCCCACGAGCGCCAGAGGGCGGCCAGGGCCACCTCGATCGCGAAGAGCATCGGCTGGATCACATCGATGTCGGAGAGGCGCGAATGGTCCTCGTCGGCCTGCAACTGTTCGAGCAGTGACCAATCAACGTAGTGGCGCATCACCTGGTCACATGCCTTGATGGCGGCGCGAAAAACCGGCTCCTGTTCGAGCAAATCGTGCCCCATGCCCAGCCACTGTGAGCCCTGGCCCGGGAAAATCCAGGCAATCTTCTGTTGCTTGTTGGTGATCTTGCGCCCGCTGACCAGTTCCAGACCCGCCTCACCGCGGATGAAGGCCGCTAGTTTGTCGTGGGCATCCTGTCTGGAGCGGCTGACGACGGCCAGTCGATGGTCGTGATGGGTGCGGCGCGAGCTTGCCGTGTAACAGATATCATGTAATGCCTGATCGGCGTACTCCTCCTCCTCCAAATGTTTCAGGTAGCTGCCTGCCAGATCTTTCAGCCCATCAGGAGTCTGCGCCGACAGGGGCAGGAGATGGGTCGTGGGTATTGCACCGCACTGTGATGCCGGGGCCGGCATTATCAGTTGCGCTGCCTCTTCTACTATGACATGAGCATTCGTCCCTGCGATACCGAAGCTACTGACTCCCGCCAGGCATGGGCCATCGCTCTGCGGCCAGGGGATCAGCTGCGTGGGGATCATCAGGGCATAGTCCTGCCAGGGGATCGCGGGACTAGGCTGATGGAAATGCAGGTTGGGCGGGATCATCTTGTGCTTGAGGCAAAGCACAACCTTGATCAATCCGGCTAGCCCGGCGGCACCCTCGGTGTGGCCGATGTTGGTCTTGACCGAGCCAACGATCAACGGATGGTCGGCCGGTCGCCCCTCGCAGAGCACACTACCCAGTGCCTTGATCTCGACCGGGTCGCCGACGCTGGTTCCCGTGCCGTGGGCCTCGACATAGTGCACGCGCAGCGGATCGATACCGGCGTCATGGTAGGCCCGGCGTAGCCCGGCTTGTTGCCCTTTCACGCTCGGCGCCATAAATAACTCACAGTGCCCATCGTTGTTGGAGGAGCTACCACGAATCACGGCGTAAATCGGATCGCCATTGGCTAGTGCACATGAGAGGGGTTTTAACACCACCACGCCTGCGCCTTCGCTGCGTACGTAGCCATCGGCCTGGGCGTCAAATGTTTTGCAGTGCCCATCCGGTGCCATCATTCTGCCCTGTGAAAACCCAATGGTGTGGTCGGGGTTGAGGAGAACATTCACGCCACCCGCCAGTGCCACCGTGCATGAACCGGTGCGCAAGCTCTGGCAAGCCAGATGGACCGCCACCAGTGAGGAGGAGCAGGCCGCATCCAGTGCCACGCTCACTCCCTGCAGTCCGAGGGCATAAGAAATGCGACCGGCGGCACCACTGCGAGCGCTCCCTGCCGTGGCATACACATCGAGATTGGCGGGATTGCGGAACTGCCGATCCCAGTAATCACCCGTGATGATACCGATGAAAACGCCAGCGATTTCTTCGCTGAGTTTCTCTGGGACCAGGCCTGCATCTTCCATCGCCTCCCAGGCGACCTCAAGCAGCAAGCGGTGCTGAGGGTCCATACGTGAGGCTTCGCGCGGGGAAAGACCAAAGAATGCAGCATCGAATTGATCGACCTGATCTAAGAATCCTCCCATGCGGCTCATCACCTTGCCGGGAGTGCCTGGCCGTGGATCGTACACGGTGTTGACGTCGTACCTGTCGGCTGGAACCTCCGTAATCGCATCGACTCCGTTACACATCAGTTGCCAGAATGCACGTGGATTCGGGGCACCGGGGAAACGGCAGCCCATGCCAATGATAGCAATTGGTTCCAATCTTTCCTCCATTCTAATTACTCCCTATCTTGAATTCCCTCCTGTACTACACAAGGTGTGACGCCGGAGATTGGCTAGACGTGGCGGCGACAGAATCCCTTTGGCGTGCAAGCAGCGCGGGTAGAAGTATGCGCGGGTGGAACAGTGCAGTTGGCGGCTTGAGCATATTGAGCACCTCGTAAAAGGACTGAGTGACAAAGGGGTTGGTGGCCGTCAAGCGGCATACACGCTGCGTATAGCCCTGGAGCAGACGAATACCGAAGGGGCGTTTGCCCTCCGTAGCTGGATAGCGGAAATCCTCGCTCGTGGCGAACAGCCAGGGAGCCTCGACAACGCTTGCCAGAGCCTTCTGGAAGCGATGAGGGAAGCCCACCATATTTCCAGCATGAGAACTCAGATGCCGGTCCAGGCAAGCACGCAGTGTACTGGCCTCCAGCGCAGCGACTGTCACGCCTTGTCCGTAGACAGGATTAAAGCTACAGGCTGCATCGCCAAGCACCACGAGGCCATCCGGTAGATGTGACAGGCGTTCATAATGGCGACGCCTGTTCGCAGGAAATTTATGGATAGCAATAGGGCTCAATGGTTCGGCATCCTTGATGGCCTCATAAACATCGGGCCGGCCCAGCTTGCGGGCAAATTCAAGGAAACCAGCCTCATCGGCGGGGGGATGATCGCGCAAACAGCCAGAGAGTGTCACCATCCACGCATTCCTCTCAATGGGGAAAATATACCCGGTGCGCTTCATCTCCAGTGGCCATGGATAGATGCCCATGGCCTTCCAGTCGCGAGGAGCATTGTTTGGACGCTGATAGATGCGGGTCGCATAGCCGACGTCAATCTTGACGAGCGTTTCTTCAACGGGAGGATAATCCAGTGCAGCCAGCCAGGAGGGTGTTTGCGAACCACGGCCGCTAGCATCGACGACGAGATTGGTATGCAGATATTCCTCGTTCTGCACATTGTCGCGCCTGCGGCGCATGCACACCCCAGTGATACCGGAACGATGGTCGGCACCGCCGATGAGGCCAAGCACCTCGCAGTTGTCGAGGATACGGACGTTGGGCCTGGCTGCGACACAGCGACGGACATGGTACTCAAGCAGTGGACGACTCTGGCTATGCACACGCAGAGGCCCAGGGAACTGGAGTTTCCAGTTCCCAAAGTGAAACCAGCGGAAGTCTTCCGTAGGACTGATCAGCAGGGCTCCATCCTCTTCAAGCGCGGCAGAGAGATCAGGAAAGAGTTCCCAAATGATATCTGCTCCTCTACACATCAGGAGATGGACATGCCTTCCCTGGGGAACGCCTTTGCGTGCTTCCGCATTCGTGGGAAGCTGATCTCGTTCGACAACCGTTACCAGTTCAAAATAGTCCGAAAGTATACGAGCGGCCAGGAGTCCGGCCATGCTGGCACCAATGACCAGGGCATGTTGCCTATCGGAACACTTCAGTGAACGATTCTGCTTTATCTCAATGGTAGATAATAGCACACAGACCTCCTCTCTACCGTAAAAGACACTAGTAGTAAGCACAAAGATAGTGAATAGGGCCGATGGGGGGATCGGAAAGACCGTCTACCTCCTGAGGTTATACTCAGGAGGTAGACGGTCGCCAGAATGGTCCTGCGAGTGTCCAGTTTGGCTGAGCGCCTTGCCCTGGAGCGCTGCGATCAAAGGATCAATATGGGTGTGCGTAAGGGGCAGGGCGAGAACCCGCTGATCCTGCTCGGCTCGCTGGATACAATCGACGCAGTAGGTCATAGCCTGATCAGCGCGCTGGAGCTCTGCTTCCGCCCGTGCTGCCCGCTGGAATCGCACCAGCAGATTATTTAATGCCACTGCGATCTGCCAGAGCATATTATCCCGGGTGAGCGGCGCACGGGCATGCAAATTGCCGTTCGCCACAGCCACGTGGGTGTGCAGGATTTGCCCTATGCCCACATCAAGTTCGCGTTTCTGTTCTTCGACAAGCGCATGCTCCTGTTCGGCAAACTTCCGCTGAAATTGGGCGATCAACTCAGCCCGACCTGCACGCTCGATAGCTTTTGCCATGGTGGAGGCCAGTATGTAGGTAACGCCTGCCGCAAGGAACAACGTGCCAATAGGCCGCGCTATAATAATGAGGAGGCGATCGTGCAGGTCTGTGTCGAGTACCGCCGTATGAGGCATATATATTAAAGTGGCGATAATACATATCGCACCTGTAATTGCGACGAGAAAGATGCTGCGCATCGGCAACAATGAAACCGCTAGAAGCTCCACAATGACGTACATATCGTACCCCTGGAGTGTCGTTTCGTCGAATGGAATGGTCGTGAAGAGGGCGATCGTCAGTATCGAGAAGCCAGCAAGATTGACCAGAATACCGGCGGCTAAGGTGTATCCTTGACGATTGAGCGCCAGCGCGAAGATAGACGCAACGGCCAGAGCCAGATCCAGCCAGAAGTACGAGTGGCCCGGGGCAATGTAACAGGCCGGAAGCAGAGCAACAACCATGACGACGAAGAAAAATAATACGTTACTGGTCAATCGCGACCTACGCACAGCTTCGCGTTGGGCGAGGTCCGCGTCAGGGGGAGCCTCTGGAAGAGTGGTGAGCGCATTCCAGAGCTGTATCAGGCGCTTGTCCTTTCTTGGCTCAGGCTCTATCATCTCCGGGGGAGCCCAGCCAACCTGAGGCGGCGGATGATTAGGTATGACGGTGTCTGTCTTCAATTGAAAGAACCTCCTTACTTACTTAAGTACAGGCTTTCACAAGTTCGTTCCGAGTGCCGCGCTAGACTCACACTGTGAGAGCGTCACAAAACGCGGAACGATTTTATGATAGCGTGCACTAAGGAAGAAATACCGAACGCCAAAGCACTCGCTCCCTTCCATTCTGAGTAGTTATCCAAGACTTCTCTTAAGAATTTAACCATGGGGGTAGTTGCTAAACGATTGTGAATTGGTAAAGTTCAGGTTAAGAAGAAATCAATCAGGTATGTCTTTCTTAACATAAAAAGGTGTTAACGGTCAATCATTTTAGTACTCATTGGCTAATTGAGGCCTGGTCATAAATCCTGAGGCCGCTTTGAGAAAAGCCAAGAACACACTGACCCAGAGGATAGTCAGCAAATCTTGGCACTCGCACGTGGTGGCACCTACATCTTGTCAGGACAAGAGTACGTAGAGTACAATAGGAAAAATACCGCAAGGCAGAGTTACCATACGCATCTGCCCAGCGATGCAGGCTACAGGCTGATTTTACAGATCACCCCTGTGACCGTCGCTGTAAAGTGGATCCCGTCGGGGGTTGACCCGCTGAACGTGAGCGATCCGGTGGCGCCGACAAATCCACCGGTCGAAGCACTCCCGTCCACTACCCCGTTCTCGACGAAGGGGCCATTCGGGGAGAACTGCCCGTTGTCCCTGGTGGCGAGCGTCCCGTTCTCAGTCGTGTCCTGGAACAGGGCGGTGTAGGTGCCCGTCGACGAGTTGAAACTGGTGATCTGATCCTGCGTCGTCCCATTGAGCGGACCACCCTGTGTGATCGTCCCCCTGGTCTCACCTGCGGCGACCACCTGGGTTCTCAGCGTGCCGTGCACGTGGTAGCAGGTTGACGTGGTCGCGGCCATAGCCGCCTGTACCCCCAAGATAGATGCGAAAGCCGCGATCAGCACGACTGCTATGACTCCGCCAAACGTTCGCTTGTTCAACACTGAAGTTCTGCCTTTCAAAAGGTATTCAAATATCAAGGTTCGCGATGATGCGATGACACCTCGCCATATAACTCTTTACGTATGTGGGTCATCCCAATGACGGAAAAAATGAATGGCCCCAATGTGTGGAACGTGCGAGTCG
>MNIY01000056.1:3240-8808 GCA_001919995.1 Ktedonobacter sp. 13_1_20CM_4_53_11 | reverse complement strand
TTGAACGCTTGCGTAAATTGCTGCAAAGTCTCATGCAGGGCGTGCGCTTGCTCCGGCGTTGGATGCAGTTGTATTCTCACGGTTCTGTCCATAGAACAAACGTACCATAGATGTCAAGTTTTTGCAAGAGCTAGAGAAAGGAGGGGCCGCATTCCTCTCCCGCCTGAAGACGGGAGTCCCCTGCGGCCATTCATATGGAACAATATCCAATCGAGGCCTATACTCCACTTTTGGAGAATATGCTCTCTCGTCTCAAGCATGTGCGCAAATCTGGAACTGGTGGCTGGAACGCATGTTGCCCAGCCCATCATGACCGCCATCCCAGTCTGAGTATTCGACTTGGAAAAGAAGGCCGCATCCTGCTCAAATGCCACACCGGTTGTACCGTGGAACAGATTCTTGAGGCGATAGGACTCACCCTTGCTGATCTCTTTCCCGCAAAATCAACTATGTCTCGACATAATTCGTTGCGTCGCCAAACATTGTCCCTACTTGATCTTGCTCGGGATAAACTGTTGCCCTGGAAATACCTCTTCAATCTGGGGGTTGCGGAAGAAACATCCGGAGGTATCAAGGTTCCCTATCATTTACCAGATGGAACCCCCGCACCTCGTTATCGTATCAGAACAGCTCTTATTGCAAAAGAGGGATCATGGTGGAACAAAGAAGAAGGCGAAATCGTCCCCTATGGACTTGAACGCCTGGAAGAGGCCAGTAAAGCTGGCTACCTCGTCCTTGTTGAGGGTGAAACCGATTCCTGGACGCTCTGGTTTCACAAATTTTGCGCGCTTGGTGTCCCCGGAGCAGAGATGACCAGAACGCTCAAGCAAGAGTACCTTGCAGGATTAGAGCGCCTTTATATCATGCAAGAACCTGATCCAGCCGGAGCCAGCTTTGTTGAGCACATTGTTAGCTTATTGAGTGCCTGGCAGTGGCCGGGATGCGCTTATGCCATTTCTCTGCCAAATGCGAAAGACCCCAACGAATTGCATAAACAGGATTGGAGGGCCTTCCCAGCCGCTTTCCAGCAGGCATTGGACAGAGGAAGGCTGGTATGGTCTCCACCAGTACGTGCTGTATCGGAAGATATTCCACCTCAGGATCGCTTGCCACTTTTCACTATTGACAAGCTTCTCGCAGAACGGCTTCCAACCTCTCACTGGGTTGTGCGTGATCTGCTACCAGAGGGATTGCTCCTGCTGGGAGGTAAGCCCAAACAAGGCAAGAGCTGGTTTGCATTGTCAGTGGCTCTCGCGATTGCTACAGGAGGATACGTACTCGGCACCTACGTGGCGGCACAAGGAGAGGTGCTCTACTTGGCGCTGGAGGATACAGAGCGTCGCCTGCAAGACCGCATGAAGCAACTGCTTACTTCGCATCCTGTTATACCCTCCGGCATCGAGTTCGCACTTGAGTGGCCCAGCCTTGACCAGGAAGGGCTTGCGCAGCTCGAGACCTATGCGCAGACACATCCACAACTCCGCGCCATCGTCATCGATACCTGGGCAAATATCGCGCCGCACCCGAAAAGTGGTACGCGCTCTCAATATGAGGACGAATATATGATGCTTACTCCTCTCAAGCGTCTCGCAGATAACCATCACCTCTCCATCCTGCTCATTCACCATCTGCGCAAATCGGGGGCACAGGATATCCTCGATGAGGTCACGGGCTCATCGGCGATGGTGGGAGCCGCCGATGCTGTCCTTGTTTTGAAGCGCGAACGCGGTCAAAACCGGGCCAGTCTGTTTCTCACCGGGCGCGATATCACCCAGGAGCGATACCTTTCACTCACTTTCGACCCATTTACCGCACAATGGCAATTGGATAACGATACAGAGCAGTAAACCGTGTGGGGGCCAGTGTGCTCCACTTATGATAGAAGAGAAGGAGCAGACCATGACATCTAAAAACAACCAGTGGCTGGAGCGATTCATTTCGCTGGCCTGGTACGAGACGGTACTTCGCTTCGTCGTCACCTTTATCGCCAAGACCTCTGAACTCCTGCTTGCTGCCGGATTGATTGTCAGTACCACGAATTTCCTCACCGACGGAGGGATTCTCAACAACAATGCCAACGCCTCAGCAGCTTGGGGATGGGTGCAGGCTCTGGCTCTAGACAGCGGCCTGGGTATCAGCTTTTTCTACGTCCTCAACTGCCTAAAACAGCGTGACTGGGTCAAATTCGCGTTGTATACGATCTTGACAGCGCTGTTGGCGCTGGTAGCGGGAGCCATAACCAATGTTGATACATTCAGCCACGCCGTTCATACCTCGATGAGCGATGCTATGGTGCGGCTCGGCTTCGATATTAAACTGCTGAGTACCTTGCGAGCAATCGCTGTAGTAGGGTTTGTTTTGATGAGCCGCCTCAAAGATGTCTCCTTCAAGGACCTGTATACGCAGGAGAAAGTAGAGCCACCTGTGCAGGTTATGTCAGCACAAGAGCTGCCGGCTCACCAGGTGACACCCCCACATTTCACAGTTGAAGAGGTAGCGCTGCTGCTCAGTGCCTTCTCACAGCAGAGCGAGAGCACGCTCAAGCAAGCGCCGCAGGGAACGGCGCTGCCTTCTCAGGCACCATTTACAGAAACCGCTGAGCAGCGCAAGCAGGGGAACATGCAGCACCAGGATGGAACTGTGCCAGCGCAGGTGGTAGCGCAGACTTTGAATGCCGAGATGCCTATACAGCTTAGGAAAGCGATGGTGCCAGCGGCTCCATCACCACTGTTAAGGCAACAGGATAGTCCCGCAGGAGAGCTAATACCGCCCGCAGCGCCACAAGGCAAGATAACTGGAGCACCAGAGCCACACGCTGAACAACGGCGCCATATGCTCTTGGAGCCAGAGCCACCAGCATCAACGAGACAAATGATCATGGATCATGAGTCACATGACGATTCGCAGGTTGAGCGCGAGGAACGGCTCGAACGTGCCTTTCAATCACTGATTGCAGAAGGCAAAAAGCCCTCTGGACGTGCTCTGGCTGAACGCGCGCATGTGCATCGCTCAACCTGCATTACGTGGCTCCAGGTGCGTCAGCAGAAAACGCCACTCACGGAGCAGAAGTCAGCGGAGCTATAACATGTTTCAGCTTAAGAGCCACCAGAGCAGTAACACGCATTCGTGCGCACTCCTGAACTTCCTGTGGGAGCGCATTCCCCGGTGTTCCTGCAAACTTGCTCCACTGGGGTATACACTACCGAATTTATGCCTGGAACAGTGGCTTGCTATCCCTTGTAAAGGGGTACGAGCGCCTTTTTTGAAATAGCTTGGACATGACCTTTGGATTTCTTACCAATTATTGTAATTATTGTAATTCCTAACAGGAAGGTCATCTAGGAACCAATGCTCAATTGTTAAAGTGGAATGACCAATTGATTCGAAACCAATGTGACTGACATCAAGAAAGGTAAAGAAGCGTGAGCTATAAACAACCATTGTCGAAGAACCAAGCTGGAGTAAAGCTGACTCGATCCGATAAGGGAAAGCCAAGGCTGACCCGGCGTGACCGTGATGTGCTGCGACAGATTGGGGAAGGGACCGCCTATTGCTTTGATCAACTGCAGGGTTTACTGGCGCGTCACCCTGATACCCAGTCGAAAGATCCATCATGCAGCTCTGAGAGCCGGACCCGCGCTCTCATAAGGCGATGGGAACAACTTGGTCTCGTAGAGTACCGTAAAATCTTGCACGACGAACCAGGCTGGATCTGGCTCACCCGCAAAGGGCTGTACCATGTGGGGTTATCGGCCCGGTTCCACGAGCCATCGCTTGCGAATCTGGAGCACCTGTTCTGGATCAATGAGACCCGCGCACTCATCGAGGACACGTATGGATCTGCTCCGGGGTTTACCTGGGAAAGTGAGCGCCAGATCCGGGCGACGAGAGAGCATCTGCGCGCGCAGCGGAAAAAGCAGGGAAAGGACCTGTGGATCCCCGATGAATATCGGGGGACACATCGACCTGATGCTTTACTACGGTATAGAACAGGCGAGGAGCCAGATGCTCCAGAAATCGTGAGCGCCATAGAAGTGGAGCTCAGCGAAAAACCGTACAAGACCTGGGAGAAGATTTTTATTGAGTTAACGAAGTACTATACCACCGCCCAGTACTATGTCTACCCCCCGATCAAAGCGCCGCTCCTGAAGGCGCTGGAAACATTCCAAAATGGGCCGCCTGAGTATGGCGAGCCGGATCGTGAAAGCCGTCAGTATATCTATGTTTTCGATATAGAGGAGCGATTGTAATCGTTGAGTTCCCCCAAGTTTCACCCGAAGAAGAAAGGTGCATGCTTTGACTAAGAAATTGTTCTCAGGATATACCATGGTCATCACGTCTCTCGAATTTCCAGCGGAAACGGAGGTGCATCAAACACCTTGCAACCTCTGGAGCGTCGAATGCATCCGTCAACTTGATTCCAAATCATACTGGATAAGTGTGTGTGCAGTGAGGATAGAGCCATTTTCGTGGTGGCACACAGCGGTCTTCACTCAAGAGCAACTAGACCAATCCCTCCAGTTGGGAGAATCATTAGAGCGGGATTCATATCTGGTTCACGCCATGTCAGTCATCTACAACTTCGAAGGCGGTCCACAAAAAATGGCGCTCTCTCGAGACCAGCTGACATGTGTACTCCCGGTCCCCGAATGGTAGAAACGGTCTTTAGACTTTATAGGACTTTTGTTCGCTAAACACTGCGACATATGGTACTATTCGGAACATGTAGGATCACGTATTACAACGATACATCGACAGAAAGGAGTCTCTTTATGGCACGACGTGGGCACGGCGAAGGCTCGATCTACCATCATAGCGATGGCAGGTGGGCCGCCAGTATCTCGCTGGAAGGCGGTAAACGCAAAACACTTTATGGTAAAACACGAAGGGAGGTGCAAGAACAATTGAAAATAGCCCTGCATCAGCAACAACAGGGAGTGTTGGTGACGGGGCCACAGCAGAAAGTAGGCCAGTTCTTAGTGCATTGGTTAGAAGATGTGCACAAACACACGGTGCGGCCCCGCACCTACGAGCGATACGAGGCGATCATTCGACTGCATCTGGTCCCTGGCATTGGTCACCATCTCCTGCAAAAACTCTCGCCTCAACATCTGCAAGCATTCTACACGAAGAAGCTGGATGCGGGTCTCTCTCCCACAACGGTTATCAGCTTTCATAAAATGCTGCACCTGGCCCTGGACAAAGCCGTCCAGTGGAATCTGATCTCTCGTAATGTGTGCGATGCTGTGACACCACCGCATGTGAAACGCTTTGAGATTCAACCACTCAATGCTGAGCAGGTACAACAACTGCTCGCTGCTGCCGTTGGTCATCGTTTGGAAGCCTTGTTTGTCCTGGCGTTGGCGACGGGTATGCGACGAGGCGAACTGTTAGCGTTGAAATGGCAGGATATTCATTTTGCGACGGGAACGCTCCAGGTGCGCCGTGTCCTCACGCACATGCCGGCCAAATTGAACGGGAAGGGCGGGTATGTCGAGGCAGAGCCGAAAACGGAGAAGAGCCGCCGCAATATTGCCATTGCCACCTTTGCCGTTGAGAAACTCAAGC
>MNIY01000056.1:0-3139 GCA_001919995.1 Ktedonobacter sp. 13_1_20CM_4_53_11 | reverse complement strand
GTGCAAGAATTGCTGGGCCATAGCCAGATCAGCATGACGATGGACATCTACTCGCATGTCCTGCCGACAATGCAGCAGGAAGCCATCGGTAAACTCAACAACGTCCTCGAAGGATAAAACTCCTCTTTTTTGCGTTTTGCTGTCAGTTTTGCTGTCATCCGGGTCGTGGGTTTCTACACATCGAGGTTTGAGGGGGGTTGAGGGGGTGAGCGGAGGAGGTGGGATTCGAACCCACGAAGGCTATTCACCTTACACGATTTCCAGTCGTGCTCACTAGGCCACTATGAGACTCCTCCAGCATAGCGGAGAGAGTGGGATTCGAACCCACGAGGGCTTGCACCCTACCGCTTTTCGAGAGCGGCACTTTCGACCACTCAGACATCTCTCCAGGGCGGAGTATAGCATATCTCGGTGCTATTTAGCAAGCACAATAAAAGCTTCCTTTTCTTTGTGAACGTACCCCCGGCTAGAAGCCGGAGGCTTCTACGCGGTTGCCCGCGTTGGCCGCGTCCCGACCGAAAGCTGTTTGTACGCTGCTCGCAGGATGTTGATGGCCGCATTGGTATCCCTATCCAAAACCACGCCACAATGCACACAGATATGGACTCGTTCATCTAAGTCTTTATGTGGTCCTTCCCTGTGGCACTGTGAGCACATTTGTGAGGTCTTGAATGGGTCTACCAAGATCACCGTACGCCCGGCCCATGCTGCCTTGACGCTGACCATCTCGGTAAACGTGCTCCATCCCGCATCTAAGATCGACTTGTTTAACCCTGCTTTTGCCCTTGCCCCATTGGGCAAGTATTGCCCGTTTTCATCCTGCTTTGGCGCAGGCGCTTTGGTGAGGTTCTTCACCTGCAAGTCTTCAAAGGCGATGACTTGATACTGATTGACCAACTTGCGTGAGGCTTTGTGCTGAAAGTCTTGACGCTGCTTTCTAATTTTCCGATGCCCCGAAGCGACTGCCTGGACCGCCTTTTTCCTGCGATGGCTTCCGCGTTTCTTTCTGGACAACGCTGCTTGCAACTTTTTCAGTTTCTTCTCTGCCTTGCGATAGTGACGCGGGTTGTCGAGAAAATCGCCAGTGGAAAGCGCGGCAAAATGGGTTACTCCCAGGTCAATGCCCACATCCTCATAGCTCACGGGCAATGCTTCGGGCTTGCCGATCTCGCAGGTAAAGCAAGCGTACCAGTGCTCTCCTTCGCGTTTGATCGTCAGGGTTTTGATCGTGCCTGCCAGGTCTCGATGCAGATGCAGTTTGACGGTTCCGATTTTGGTGAGATGCAGATTGACCCTGACCATCCCTTTTTTGTCCGACGGACGCTTGTGTGCATCGAGTTTCCAGCCTGCCCCATCCGGGTAAGTGAAACTGTCGTACCGGTTGCGTCCCTGAAATCGGGGATAGCCCGGTTCCTCTCCGTTCCTCACCCGACGAAAGAAGGCTCTGAACGCTTTCTCTAGGCGAAAGAGGACATCTTGCAAGACGTGGGAAGCAATCTCCTGATATTCTGGCCTGAGCACCTCCTTCATCTCGACTAAATCCCGTTTTTGCCCATAGAAACTGATGGACTGTACTCGTTGCGATGCCACCATCGTCGCCGCAACGGTTCGCTGTGAACCGGCTATGATGGTGTTACGTTGATACTGCTGGTAGGCGTCTTTGCGTTCGGAGAGGGCCGCATTGTAAAGCTCTCTACACCTGTCCAGCACCCAGTGCAGTCTGTCAGTGGTGGCTTTATTCGCGTAGAGACGGTACTTGTACGCTTTCATGCTCATGGTTCTACCCGGCTTCTTGCGCGCGAGAGGGGAAGGAAATACTCCTTGCCCCCTCTCTGACTAGTGTTACCTGACAGGAACAGCTTCATGAATGACGATACACGAAGCCTGACGCTTTCGTTGCTCCTCTGGCGTCTCTGGATATAAGGACCGCCCAGATATCCGATCAAGACACCTACTCATTCTTCGACACCCTCCTGAAAAGCGGTGATATCCCGTCCGTCTTCTCATTGGTAGCGTCCCTGCTCATCAGGAATGGCAACCAGATGGAGCAGATCAGAGACCGTTATCTGCCCGGTTGGTTGCTGCTCTGGTGACCGATCTTCAAAGTAGTAGCGCCGTCTGTTTTGATAGCTCTGATGCAAGCGATCATGATTGAGGATGAGGCGAGCATTTCCACACTGGACGTCTCGTGCCATGTGACAAGCTCTCCTTTGGCTTGACGACCGGCTCTCCCACAGCTATGATACTGTATGGAGAGGCTAGATTCCCTTGAGCAGCTAATCTCTGGGTTGGCTTGCGTCTCATCCACACAAACCTCCCACCGCAATGATATACCAAAACACCCACAATTTCAAGGTTTTCACACGTTCAATTAGTTTTGGCAATCATAGACACATTGAGTGGGTTAAATTGACAGTAGCCCTTTCTTCCCTTATACTACTACAAGTGGCGACTTCCCCCCATTTCAAAAGAAGGCGAGGATATCTATGTATGTCCAAAGAATACTTAACGGTCGAACACATTGCCAAGGAACTCGGCTTAAGCGAAGAAACAATTCTTCGATGGATTAGGAATAAAGAACTAAAGGCGTATCGGCTTGGTAAAACATATCGTATCACCAAAGAAGATTATCAAGAGTTTCTTGATCAAAGATACACCGGAAAACCAGATGAAGAGAAGAAGGATTAATATCCTTTAGTCCTGTCCCAATTCGATATATTTTAACACCGCTTCAACGCTCATATCTCTGACACTGCGGGCGCTAGGAGGAACGAGACCAGAAGACAGCGCCCCATACCTGAAACGTAGCAATTTTCCCACTTAAGATGCGATTGCGATATTTGGGACACCAGACAAAGTGAGAGGCCAGTTTATACGTGACGTGTTTGGTGTGTTGTGCCTCCATACACATCAGTATACCATGTGTTCTAGCCTTACAGAAGAGCCACATTGGGCCGCCTTACCCCTCCTTGAAAGAGAGGGGGATGCGGCGGCCATTCCTCAATCGGTGGCAATGAATGTACCCGTTCTCTTGCAGGGATGCGTCTACATTGCAATTGGGCAACCATTTATGCGCAATGGTGTCCGGACACTTGCTGCTCATTCTCAGCTTTCTGCTGTGGTAACTAGCAAGGAAAGC
>MNIY01000005.1 GCA_001919995.1 Ktedonobacter sp. 13_1_20CM_4_53_11 | reverse complement strand
TCCACCGAAGACAACGTCGACAAGAAGGCGACGAAGAAGCCCGCGAAGGCGATCAAGGGATTTACGAACGAGGAACGAGGCGCGATGAGGGAGCGCGTCCAAGAACTGAAAGCGGACAAGGCGGACGGGGAAAGCGCCGTGCTCGCGAAGATCGGCGAGATGCAGGCAGCGGATCGCGCCCTCGGCGAGCGGCTCCATGCGATTATCAAAGCCAGCGCGCCAGCCCTCTTCAACGACAGCGCGAACCTCGACGAAGGCGCCCTGTGGCCGGTCGCCTTCGCGCTGAAGGAGTTGACTGCCGCTGAAGAGGCAAGGATCGGCGAGCTTGTGAAGAAAGCGGTGAGCTGAGGGCGCGCCGTGGAGCACATTCCATCTGGCAAGCCAGGAACTTGGTAGCATGGCGCTGCCGAGTTCTTTTTGCTATGGGTGTTTCTGATAATCGAAAAGTGACCGTTTGGTAACTCAAAAGTAGACCACTACACCTCGTGTTTTTGGTAAATGCCCTGAAGAATGAGCACTTTTTGACCTCAAGGGTGAGCACTTGCCCTGAAGAGTGAGCAGCTCAACCATTGCTGCCTGGAAACATGGCTCCAGAAGCGATCCACACTCTTCGACGGTTGTAAATTCAATGGTCTGATAGTCGAGAAATTTCTGCCCCTTCTGGCAGAAATTCGACGCTAGCTCGGACGAAATGGCAGATTGAGAACAGATTTTTGTCATTTGTCAGATAAAAAGGATCTTACGCAAGTTTGCTGATTCGTGGAGTGGATCAGGTGGGGCCGAAAACGCACCGCTGCTTGCGAAGCAGATTGAGACGTTTTCAACCGTAGAGCTTCTGTTCAACATCAGCAAACTTGCGTAAGATCCGATAAAAAAGACCGTCTGCCAGATAGTATGCCACGCTGCCAAGCGCTTTCAGCAGATGGTCTCTGCCACATAATCTGGTGTGACATCGTGTGCAGCCTTTTTTTCGTTCGTCACCCTGCCTTTTTGCCATCTTTTCTCGCGCGCCTCGTCACGCTATTTTGTCAGATGCGTCGGGAAATGGCGTCAAAACGGTCGCATTTCTGGCAGATCTCAGGTATACTTGCTACGGATCAGGGAAAGAGACACTCATTGTTGTGCGACTCGAGGGAAGACGGTCAGAGGCGTACACTACCTCACGAAAGAAAGGAAATCATCATGGCTGGAGTATCTCATTCGGCGGAAATAACTCTCGTTCTTGTTCACGGTGGTTTCGTGGACGGTTCCGGTTGGGAGGGCGTCTATAGGATACTGAAGAAGGACGGCTACAGTGTTACCATCGTCCAGAATCCGACGATATCGCTGGCCGACGATGTCGCCGCAACCAAACGCATTGTTCACGCGCAGAACGGCCCGGTGATTCTCGTCGGCCACTCCTACGGAGGAGCGGTGATCACCGAAGCCGGCAACGATCCACAGGTCGCGGGGCTGGTGTATCTCGCAGCCTTTGCCCCCGACAAGGGCGAGTCCGTGTCCACGCTTATCAAGGATCCACCGCCTGGCGCGCCCGTGCCCCCGATACTGCCGCCCCAGAACGGCTATCTGTTCCTCGACAAAGCCAAGTTCCCTGCCTCATTTGCGGCTGACGTGGACGAAGAAAAGGCTGCGTTCATGGCCGATTCCCAGGTCCCGTGGGGCGTGGAGGCGCTCAGCGGCACGATCAGCGAGCCGGCGTGGAAGACCAAGCCGAGCTGGTACTTGGTCAGCACCGACGACAAGATGATCCCACCGCCGGCCCAGCGCTTCATGTCCAAACGCGCAGGTTCGACAGTCGTGGAGGTAGCGGGCAGTCACGCGATCTACGTGTCGCAGCCAAATGCGGTGGCTGCGCTCATCGAAACAGCCGTAAAAGGAGTGAAGATGGCGGCGAACTAAGCTCGGCGAACGCCGCCATCTGGCAGGCACGCGGCGCCACCACGCGACCGTCCGCGTGCCGACACAGGCCTCATCGCGGGGCATGCATTCGATATGTACTCCGCGTTGACTCTCTGAATTTACAACTCTCAAGATGAGCGTCGAAAAGTAGACCACTTGATGCCCCAAACAACCTGTATTCTCACATCTGCATCAAGTGAGTCGCTCCGCTATGCTTTTTTCTCTCCCTTGAAAATCCGGTAGTGACTCTAGAAAGGAGTGATACAATAGAGAGGAGGAGGTAACCTATGAAAGAAGCAGGGAGACAAGAGGAGACGAAGTTGCCCCCCGTGTCCGAATCCGAACTGTCGAGAGTCGCATGTGGTGCGCAATGGGAGTCATCGAGGACGGCAGCGTTACTGCTGCCGCACGTGCAAGACCTCCTTTGGGGAAACGCAAGGAACGCCCATGTATGGGTTGAAGACGGAAGCTTCGGAGGTGGCACAAGCACTGTTGATCGTGATGCGCCGAGGCAGCTTGCGAGGGGCTGAGGAGATCACAGGACATAAATACGAAACGATCAGCGTGTGGCTCAAGCGGGCGGCCAGTCATGCGGCAGCCATCACCCAGGTGCTAGCCAGCGATCTGCATCTGAGTCAGGTGGAAATCGATGAGTTTTGGTCGTTTGTGCAGAAAAAAAGGGCGTAGCCTGCGAGCCGAACGAGGGGGAACGGTGGGGATGCTTGGTGCAGGATCGGCAGAGTCGCTTCGTGGTCGCCTGTGCCACTGGGCCTTTGAGCGAAGACCTGATCGAGCAGGCCGTGACCACCACCGTTCAGCGAACGCACCACCGTCCCCTCTCCTGGTGAAGCTCTGGCTGGCACGGCTATAGGAGCATCCTGGAGCGGGCCTATCGCAAGCGAGTGCTGACAGGCAAACGAGGGCGTCCTCGCTTGGTCGTCCCCGAGAGCGTCGATGCCATACCAAATTTTGTGTAATGGTAAATAGCACAAAAGCCTGGAAGCCAGGCCTGGACTAAATTTAGCACCTTCTCGTAATCCATCGTTACACAACATTCGGGTTCTTCCGCGAGGGATAGAGCAGTGGTTAGCTCGTCGGGCTCATAACCCGGAGGCCGCAGGTTCGAATCTTGCTTTCGATACGTCATCAATGGCTTGCCATTTGACACTTGATAGTGCGTGTATACCTGCTTATGAAGGGTCTCGAAGTGATTGTTTCCTCGTCAAATTGACAGCACAACTGACAGCATAACCAATGGTTACGGACGGATGACATTGAACACATTTGAACAAAAATACGCCCTTCAAGCTCACTCAGTAGCTCAAGGAAAACCGGAATAGGCCCAAAAAGCATAGTTCAGATTCTAATACTTCTCTAACACTACTCCTACGTCGTTCTAACACGTGCTGTGGCAAACTTGTAGGCAGAAGTTGAATGAGCGATGGCAGCAATGTGATCAAGGCAAGAGGATATGGAAGCAGAGAACAAACGAATTCAAGCGAAGAATGGTGAATTGCTGCAACGTGTTCAAAATCAGCCGCCACGCTGTGCGAACTGCGATATAGATATCCTCTGGAAGCCAACAGTCGTACAGGGAAAAACGTTTTGCTGCACGGGTTGTGCTGCTGGAGGTCCCTGTAGCTGTGATTATTCGCTGTATCGCTCGACCAATATCGCGGGAACTATCCATTATCACGAGTGATAGTGAAGGATACCCGTCTATTCACATGTTTCTGTATGAAAGGAAGTACACATCGTGGGAAAAATTCGACCTGTTGGTGACCGCGTGGTTGTAAAACCAGCGGCTAAAGAAGAAGTCACGAAGAGCGGTATCGTTATACCTGACACAGCGAAGGAGAAGCCCCAGGAGGGCACGGTGATCGCTGTCGGTAGTGGTCGTCTTCTGGATAATGGCGATCGCGCAGCCATTGATGTACGCGAAGGTGATCGCGTCCTCTTTGCCAAATATGGCGGTACGGAATTCAAACTGGATGGCGAAGAGTACCTGGTTCTAAAAGAGAGTGACATTCTTGCCATTATTGGCTAAGTTTGAAGAGAAGGAAGAATTACAATGGCAAAACAACTGGAATTCGATGAAGAAGCCCGTCGTTCCTTGAAAAGGGGCATTGATATTTTAGCTGGAGCCGTCAAGACGACGCTTGGCCCTAAGGGGCGCAACGTGGCACTTGATAAAAAGTTTGGCGCTCCCAGCGTAACCCATGATGGTGTGACTGTTGCGAAAGAGATCCAGCTTGAGCAACCTTTTGAGAATATGGGAGCTCAGCTGCTTAAAGAAGCTGCCACAAGAACTAATGATGTTGCTGGTGATGGCACGACGACTGCCACTGTGCTGGCACAGGCGATTGTCAATGAAGGTCTTAAGAACCTGGCCGCCGGCGCCAATCCCATGCAGCTCAAGTATGGTATCGACAAGAGTGCCGAGGCTATCGTCGATTATATCCGTTCAATAGCAATCCCCGTTGAAGACAAGAAAGAGATTGCGCAGATCGCTGCTATCTCGGCTGCTGACGAGCAGATTGGTAACCTCATCGCCGAAGTGATGGATCGCGTTGGGAAAGAGGGCGTCATTACGGTTGAAGCCTCCCGGGGTATCAACTTCGAGATCGAGTATGTCGAAGGTATGCAGATCGACAAAGGGTACGTTTCTGCTTACTTTGTGACGAACGCGGAAAAGATGGAAGCTTCCATCGAGAATGCCTACATTCTGATCACCGATAGGAAGATCAGCGCGGTCCAGGACATCTTGCCGGTTGTCGAAAAGATGGTACAGCAGGGGCGGCGCGAAATTGTCATTATCGCAGAGGATGTCGATGGTGAGGCGCTGGCTACCCTGGTTGTCAACAAACTGCGCGGTATTCTCAATGTCCTGGCTGTGAAGGCCCCTGGTTTTGGTGATCGCCGCAAAGAGATGCTGCGTGACATAGCGGTGCTGACCGGTGGGACGGTCATCAGCGAGGAGATGGGACGCCGCCTGGATAGCGCCTCGCTGGAAGATCTCGGTTCTGCTCGCCTGGTGATTTCACACAAAGATGATACGACGATTGTTGAGGGTCATGGTGATCCCGCCGAAATTCAAGCTCGCATCCGCCAGATTAAGGCGCAGATCGAGGAGACCACCAGCGATTATGATCGTGAAAAACTGCAGGAACGGCTTGCCAAGCTGTCCGGTGGTGTTGCGCTGATTCGCGTTGGCGCGGGCTCAGAGGTTGAGCAGAAGTACCGCCAGACGCGTGTCGAGGATGCGCTCTCTGCTACTCGCGCCGGCGTCGAAGAAGGCATGGTCCCAGGTGGTGGCGTTGCGCTGCTGAACGCGGTGGCAGCCCTGGATAAGTTGAATCTGACGGGTGACGCAGCCACTGGCGTGAGCATCTTGCGCCGCGCGCTTGAAGAGCCATTGCGCCAGCTGGTCATCAATGGCGGCCGCGATGGTTCGGTGGTTGTCGAAGGTGTTCGCCGCGCGCAGAAAGAGCACAACAACGATCATTATGGGTACAACGTGCTCGATGACCAGTACGAGGATATGGTCCAATCGGGTATCATCGATCCCGCGAAGGTGACTCGCTCTGCTTTGCAGAATGCCACCAGTATAGCCGCGATGATCCTGACGACCGAGGCGCTGATTACGGATCTGCCCGAGAAGGAGAGGCCTGCTGCTCCAGCAATGCCAGAGTATTAGCCTGTACACAGAACACAGAACAAAATGCCGCCGGACGCTCGTCCGGCGGCATTTTGTTCTGTGTTCTACGATTTGAATTGGAGCGATTTCAGCATGGGTTGGAAGTATTTTTGCAACGCTTCGTTATAAACGACCGCAGGGGCGTAGTAGAGAATGTCGTAATAGATCTGTTTGTATTGCACCGCGATGGTGGTGAGGTGATACTGCAGACCGCCGTTCGTGCTAAAGGTGGCGTCCTGTTCATCCCATTGGACTCCTCCAATAGTCAGCTGAGGGTTAGGCGGGCTGACGGGGCGAAGGTTGTTTACCCCTTGTGTACTCTGAAATGCCGAAAGGATGCCCTGGTTGACATCATTGGTGCTAGTGAGCTTGGCTGAAGTGCTGGATGAAAAACGTTCTACATAGAGAACAATGCCGCTGGCTTGCTGTGGGTGAAAGGAAAGTATGATGCTATTGTCGCTTGTAGATTGGGGGACATCTTTTATCCATTCCTTTGGGTATTTCAGCGTGACGCCCACTGCAGCGACAGTTGTTGTTTGAAACGAAGAGGGAGTAGGCAACCGATTTGTCTGCGCTTGAGCTGTGGGCGTCGAGGCATTCGATGTAGGGGTTTGCTTTGCCGAGGGGGGTGGTCCGCTCAAAGATGCGTTGACAGTTTTAATGGGTAACTCGCCATTAAACCACAACATGCCAAGCGTTGCTCCGATGCCCACTAATGGAACAAGAATAAATAGCGCGGTAATCATGAGGACGGTACGAGCGGAGCGTTTAGGCCTGTCAGAAAGCGGTTTCGTCGAAGAAATGCTTTCTTTTTCCTTTTGCTGTGCAGTTTGGGCAGAAGTGCCCGCTATGGTTGAGGGTTTTTGTGGAATAGTAGTAGGCCAGGCGGGTGTGCCGGGCGGCAAATAAGAGAATGTTGCCGGGCGAACAGCTGACCCACACGAATGGCAGTATGTGGCTGATTCTGGCAATTCAGCATTGCATTGAGGACATTTCATGATGTTTAGCTCCCATCTATTCTTGTGTCGGTGTTTTGATCAAATGGCAATCAAATCGCACTATACCACTACGACGTTCCGTTACAACTTTGATTACTTCAAGGTTGATAGGTTCTCCAATAGAAATAGATATGTCAGTTTCATCGAGTACACGACACTCAAAATGGCGTTCAGGGTCTGTTGTATCGGCAATGATACAACGAACGTATGGGTGCTCTTCACCTTGAAAGATGGTTTTTAATCCCGGTTCTTTCGCCAGGAGGGTTCCTGATCGTGTCATGCGATAACGCTCTCTACTGGTTAATATATATTGTATTCCACGAATGCAATATAAAGAAGGAGAGAGCAAATGTCAACCCTCGGCAATAGCAAAAAGAGTATAGAATTGACACGTTTTTTACCAGGGAAACGTGTCAGGGGTTTGCTTTATGAGAGGTTTTTCGGTATTCAGCGATTCATATCATGGCATGATACAATATTATATAACTTTATTGTTAGGAGGCTATGATGGCAGAACGACCGAAGATTTTGGTGACGCAGAAAGTCCCTGATCCAGCTTATCCTTTGCTTGAGGCGATTGGCGATGTAGAAGCCAACATGGAGGAGGGCGTTATCTGGCCCTACGAAGAATTGCTGCGTAGAGGTCCTGGCCATGACTATATTTACAGTCTTCTCACAGATAACATTGATGCCAGGTTTTTAGAAGCTGGCGCAGCCAGCACGCCGCGCTTGAAGATGGTAGCGAACATGGCCGTTGGCTTCAACAATATTGACGTGGACGCAGCGACGCGCCTTGGTATTGCGGTCAGTAACACTCCTGGAGTGCTCTCAGACACAACTGCAGATCTTGCCTTTGCCCTCTTGATGGCGACGGCCAGGCGTATTCCCGAAGCGGAACGGTTTCTGCGAGCAGGCAAGTACAAAGGGTGGGGCCCACTGCTCTTTTGTGGCGCTGAAGTGCACGGTTCAACGCTAGGTCTCATTGGGGCGGGCCGTATTGGCAAAATAGTGAGCAAGCGTGCCAGTGGCTTTGATATGAAGGTCATCTATTACGATGTCAACCGTATGCCAGCGGAAGATGAAGAAAAAAACCATATGACATATATGTCAATGGAAGAAGTTCTCCAACAGTCCGATTTTGTGAGTATCCATACGCCTTATATGCCTTCGACGCATCATTTGATCGGCGAACGTGAATTCCATCTGATGAAACCGACGGCGATTTTGATTAATACGGCGCGTGGTCCAATCGTCGATGAGAAGGCATTGGTGAATGCGTTGCAGACGAAAACAATTGCGGGGGCGGGCCTGGATGTTTTCGAGAATGAGCCGGCAGTTGAGCCAGAGTTGTTAACGATGGAAAATGTGGTTCTCTTGCCGCACATTGCAAGTGCATCACTCGGAACGCGTACGTTAATGGCGACTATGGCAAGCGATAATATTGTGGCTCACTTCCATGGGCAGCGTCCGCCGAATATTGTTAATCCGGAGGTATTGGGATAGGTCAGGTTACCTGATGTTTTTCTGAATCCTCATCGCTGCGCTCTTCGGAATATTCTTTTTGTGGGGATGGAGGTGTGGCTGCCTGCGGCAACCACACCTCCATCCCCACGGAATGATTTTATTGGGGGACGGAGCTTTCCTCCATCCCCACGGAATGATTTTATTAGGGGACGGAGCTGGTTTGAACTTCCTCGGTAGTGGCTGTGCTGGCTGTTTCGTTTAAGGTGGGACGAAATGGTTTGCTAAAGCGCCGGCGCAGCAGCATGGCAAGGGCGGGCCAGCCGTCTTTCCAGGGGTTGAGTTTCTTTTCTACGCGAGGCGAGTAGCTGATAGGTACTTCGAGAATTTTGTAACCTGCCTGGAGGATGCAGGAGGTGATCTCCGGTTCGATCTCGAACCGGCGGCCCTCCATGGGGAGCGCACGGGCTAGAATGCCGGGCATCAATTTGTAGCATGTCTCCATGTCGTGAATATGGGAGCCAAATAAAATATTCGTGACAGTGGTGAGGAAACGATTGCCCAAACGTGTCATGAATTTCTGACCAGAAAGATTGCGGTAGCCATAAACGGCGACTTTGTTGTTGCCTGCCTCTTGCCATTTTCGTACCAGTGCTGGAATATCCTGCGGATCATATTCCATATCTGCATCCTGTACGGTCACCAGGTCTCCACTTACCAGGCCAAAACCAGTGCGCAATCCTGCGCCTTTGCCCTGGTTTTTGTCATGACGGATAAAGCGGTAGGTGGTGAAGGGTTCTTTCTGACGCAGCTCCTGCAAAATCTCCCACGTGCGATCGGTGGATGCGTCATCTACGACAACTACCTCGAGATCAAGGGGTACTTTCGAGAGAGACTCCAAGACCTGAGCCACTGTCTCTTCTTCATTAAATACTGGGACAATCACCGAAACACGCATGTACCTGTTACCTCGCTTCTTTGGGGGTAGAATATATTCTTATCATGGCCGGGTCAATAAGCTATAAATCAGGGCATACAAGCAGCTTTCAATTGCATCCTGGTCTACTTAAATACACAAACGAATGATGCATAAGATGGCAACAAAAGAGATCACTATTGCCTACTGTCTATGTAATGAACGTATGGGCAAAAAGAATGGCTACAAAAAGCTATTGCCAGACCTGAATAGTACCATCAGTCAGGGCGACGATTAAGTGTTTCTCAGAAAAGTGAAGGGCACTGATCTGCCAGGGATGGTATAGTTTTTGCACGATCTGCCCCTGTACTGTAGACCAGAGATCGACGACCCCTTCGTTGACTTCGCTATCCTCGCGCGCGACAGCTAACCATTGGGCATCGGGGGAGAGTGCCAATTTCGCGCTGCCGCCCATAGTTCCGCCTGGCACCTCGCTGTACATACCCGAGAGTGTATCATAGAGCCGCACTTTACGACCGCTGTAGACGAGGGCGAGGGTAGTGGCATTGGGGGTCACAGCGTAAGGAGGGGTATACTCGATGCAGCGTCCGATGACGACCGAACTGGTGATCTGTGGTCGTGCTTTGCCGCTGATGCGTGCCCGGGCAGTTAGATCCCAACGGCGCGCTACAGCCATCTCGTCTGCTTCGCCAGGTACATGGGCACAGGAGAGGGTGAGCAATGTGCGAGCATCCTGTGCCAGGGCGCGCAGGCGAATGGCCCAGAACTGTCGTTGTTTCTCTACCTCTTCTTCGGCGCAGATAAGCGGCTTACTTAACGTTTCAGGGGATGCTCCAATACTATGCCTGACGATGTCGGTAGCGCGAACGCCAAGGGCACGCGGTCCCAAGGGGTCTTCAGGAAGTAATGGGAGCGCCATGATGACTTCCTGTTCGTCAGGGGGTGTGTCTTTGAGCGCGACGTCAAGCGAGTAATAGGCTGAGACCGCGCGTTGAGCGAGTGGATAGCTCCAGAGCAGGCGCCCATCTTTTACGTTCCAAATGTGTAGACCCAATCTTCCCCATCCAGCCAGCAACTCGCCCTGAACGGAGAAGCGTAAGGCTCGCAGTGACTCAATGGTCAGCGCGGGATCGGCTGTGAAATGTGTCTGGGCCGTGCTGCTCTCAGTATGCCAGAGTAGCCCTTTGCCATCGAGTGTGCCAACAGCGATGCAGAAGCCAGCAAGCGTCGGCAGGCTGCTCAGCGAAGAGATGACGCCCAGGGAGGTGCGCAGAACCGGCCCGGTTTTGAGCGGTCCCTTTGTGCTAAAAATGCTGAGGCCTGAGAACTCGAGGTCGTCGGCGGGATCGAATTTATGTGGTCTTTGGCGAGGGCGCGATAGCCCCCCTCTGCGAAAGTCGATGACCCCGCCGAGGATCGTGTCATAATTTAAGCGTTTCTCGGGATCACTCAGGACATCGTAGGCGCGATTGATGCGCTTCATCTGTATTGCCCCGGCGGACCCTGCTACGTCTGGGTGGTAGCGCCGCGCCAGTTGTCGATATGCTCGCTTGAGCGTTTCGCTATCAGCATCTATTGGTACGCCTAATACGGCATAGTAGTTATCGGGTGTATCCATACGCATTCTATTATAGCATTGAAGCATTTACAATGGTATGCGTTCTCAAGTCTTCCCGTTTTTTGCAGCAGTCTCCTGCGTTGCCCAATCTGGCAGAAAGTCGCGCTTTGTCCATCCGACGAAAATATGTGAGACGGGACATAGACAAACGTTCTACTACCCTTTATACTTATCAGTACAGGTTAATATGTCGTATAAATCAAGGAAAGAGTAACAATAGCAATGCAAACGTCATTTTCTAACGTTGTTGCGACCGCAATAGCATATTTGAGCGAGATTGACCCGGTTATGCGGGCCGCCATTGAGCGTGTTGGTCCATGCACCTTAGAGCCCGATTCGGACATTTTCAACGCCCTCGTCGATGCCATTATCTCGCAGCAAATTTCTGTTAAAGCCGCAGACGCGATCATGGCACGTGTACGCGCCGCTCTACCAGAGGGAAAAGTGACGCCAGAAGCTCTTCTGCCTTTTGATTTTGAGCGATTGCGGGCACTTGGTCTCTCAACGCCAAAGGCTCGTTATATTCGTAACCTTCTCGAGCACGTCTATAGTGGTCAACTACAATTAGAGATACTCTCAGAGCTTGACGATGAAGAGATTATCCGTCAACTCACAGCCGTCAAGGGCATAGGTCGCTGGACAGCCGAAATGTGTCTCATATTCACTTTTGGGCGTGCCGATGTGTTACCAGTCGACGATCTAGGTTTTCTTGAAGGCGTACGCGTGGCTTATCAGTTATCGGCACGCCCATCTAAGCAGGAACTCCGCGAGCGAGGTGAACTGTGGCGTCCATACCGTACCTTTGCTACATGGTATATGTGGGGGCTGCGACGACTAGAGATGGGGGTCGTCAAAGAGAAGACGCGAATTGTATCACTGTAATGGTTAGTGCTTACCTTTACTTACCCCGTTAAGAAGGAGCCACAATTTCTGTTGTATTTGATACACCAACTACAATATTTCTCTCCCATTACCTCTGTTACTAACCATTAGTGCGTATAAAGGCATCGCGCCTTGCCTGCGCTAATGCCTGTCCAGCGAAATCGGGACGTGTGGCTGCCGGTTGTCGATTCCTGGATGGCAGCGCGGTATCACCGATATTGCGGCTGACTATGAGTGCAATACTGGTGGCGAACAATGCAGCGCTTCATGCCAGAAGCAAGGGCATAGCCGCAGGATTTGCACCATGCGTGAGAGTGTCAATTGC
>MNIY01000173.1 GCA_001919995.1 Ktedonobacter sp. 13_1_20CM_4_53_11 | reverse complement strand
GCCAACGCTCTACATCGCTTGTGGTATCAGTGGAGCTATTCAGCACCTCGCGGGCATGAAAGGCTCCAAGTATATCGTCGCCATCAATAAGGATGAGCACGCGCCGATCTTCTCTGTCGCAGATCTGGGTGTCGTTGGAGACACGCTCACAATTCTCCCGCAGCTCACGCAAGAAGTGAAGCGGCGCAAAGCTCACTAAATAGAGTTCGTGCCGCGCCCTTTACCTGCGGGCGCGGCACACGCAGATGATCACGGGCGCGATTGTTTGCGCCCCTGGCAGGAGGTATTTGTATGACGCACCCCGTGATCTCGCCAACTGGCGGATGGATCGGCACAATAATTTTTGTGCTCCTCTTTTTGGCAGCACTCGTTCTTTTCGGTCTCCGCGTAGGCGAGCTGATCACGCTCCTCGCAAAAGCCCGGCGCGAAGATCGTACCGACCACATTGACGACCGCATTGGGGAATTCTTCCTGGTTGTCCTCGGTCAGAGCGGCGTGCTGCGCGATCCTATCCCCGGCATCGCCCATTTCTTTACGTTCTGGGGTTTCATCGTTATTCAGTTCGGTCTGCTCAACCTGATTCTTGGAGCATTTAACGGCACATTACCACTCCTGGGCGATAATCATACCTTCGCTATTGTCCTGGATGCATTCATCGTATTTGTCTTTATCGCCCTGCTTCTCTTTGCCTTCCGCCGTGCAGTCCTCCGGCCCAGACAGCTGTCCAGCTTCTTGCATGGCCCCTGGGATGGCTACATCATCCTGGGACTGATTATGGCCGTCATCGTCACCCTTGCCCTGGTCGAAGGCTTTCAGTACGCAGCTTACGCTGCTGCCCATGGTGTAGCAGCCGCCAACAATAGCGGCGCCTGGACACCCATCGGTACATGGCTCTACCCATTGTTCAGCGGCCTGGATGCCAATACCGCCACCATCCTGTACCGCGCCTTCTGGTGGCTCCATATCGGTACCGTCTTGTTCTTCCTCATCTACCTGCCACGTTCCAAGCACCTGCATTTGATGGCAACCCCGTTCAATGTCTTCTTCCGCAGCTACGGCCCCAAGGGTGCGCTGCCTCTGCTGGAAAACATCGAGGAACGCGACGACTACGGCGTCTCCAAGCCAGAACAATTCACCTGGAAGCAGTTACTTGACGGCTATGCCTGTACCGAGTGCGGCCGCTGCAATACGGTCTGCCCCGCCACCAACACTGGCAAACCACTCTTCCCCAAGGAAATCATCCTCGGCGTCAAAGAAGCGCTCTTTGTGCAGAGCGATGAAATTCTGGGAGTGAATTCGCTCTATAGCAGGTTGGGCGTCGCGGGCGTCAGAGCCGATAAAACAAAAGAAGAGGTCGAGGCACATCACGAGCCGATGGTTGGCGGCATCATTTCTAATGACGCTTTGTGGGCCTGCACCACCTGCCGCGCCTGCATGGAGATATGCCCTGTCTCCATCGAGCATGTGCCGAAGATCGTCGATATGCGCCGCCACCTGGTCATGGAAGAAAGCGACTTCCCTTCGGAGGTGACCTCGCTCTTCAACAATATCGAGCGCAACGCGAATCCCTGGGAAATAAGCAACGATAAACGGGCCGAGTGGGCTGCTGACCTTGGCGTCCCCCTGATGTCGGAAAATCCCGATGCCGATGTTCTCTACTGGGTTGGTTGCATGGGCTCCTTTGATAGGCGTAACCAGAAGGTAGCAACCGCCGTGGCGAAAGTGCTGCTGGCCGCTGGCGTCAACTTCGCCATCCTGGGACCCGAAGAGTCCTGTACGGGCGACCCTGCGCGACGTATCGGCAACGAATATCTCTGGCAGATGATGGCCCAGCAGAACATCGAGGTGCTCGATGGTTACGGATTCAATACCTCCGCTAATCATAATGGCAGCGGGCACAATGGCCATAGCACCGGTTCTACTACCGTGGCCGCGAAGCATCGCACCATTATCACTGCCTGCCCGCACTGCTTCAACACGATCCGAAACGAGTATCCGCAGCTTGGTGGCAACTATGAGGTAGTGCATCACACCGTCTTCATCGACAAGCTTTTAAACGACGAGAAAATCAAGCTCCCCGCGGGCTTCGATCAGCGCAAGCTGACCTATCACGATCCCTGCTACATCGGGCGCTACAACGATGTCTACGATGAGCCGCGCCACGTCCTCAACGTCCTCAACAGTAACGGCGTCAAGGAGATGAAACACCATCGCAACAAGAGCTTCTGTTGCGGTGGCGGGGGTGGCCGCGCCTGGATGGAGGAAAAGATCGGCAAGCGCGTCAATCAAACTCGTGTGAACGAAGCCCTGGAAACGGGCGCCGATGTGCTCGCCGCTGCCTGCCCTTTCTGCATCACTATGTTTGATGATGGCCTGAAGGGCGTGGAAGCCGAGGATAAAATGAAAATCGAAGATATCTCCGAAATCGTCGCGCAGGCGATAGAATAATTTCAGCGCGAAAAATCGGCCTCCTTAGCAAGGAGGCCGATTTTTCGCGCTGAAAAAAATTACAGCTCAACTTCATAAATGAAGTCATACTCGGTGCCGTTGCCAAAGTGATCGTGTAAAACCATCTGACCACGAGCCTCCTTAAAAGCACCTGTGCCACCAGTAATGGCGAGTGTCGTATCGGTACCATTATCATTATATGGCCCCTCCACCGTTATCTGTCCTCCGGCGAGAAAAACTGTCCAGAAACACTCCCATACTCCTGTCCCTTTTCCTGTAACCGTACGAACACAGTTCCCATTATCATGGCCAACCTGCTTCTTGTCGGCTACATCATAAACAGGGTTATGGAAGGCTAGTTGGTCACCCAAAGAGTCCCCCGCTGGCGGCACATCCCCAACAGTGTCGGTAACCGCATGCTCGATAACATGAATAGTAACTTCTTTTTTGTCATTCGCGTGAACGGCAAACACCCCCGTGTTTACCACAAACATAGCAACAACAAGCCCGAGGACGACCAGGGAAATAACGCCGGTGGGAATAAGAGACTTCTTCATCTTTCTGACATCTCCTTTTATTTCAATAAATCGCGTGCTATAACTAAACGCTGAATCTGATTCGTCCCCTCATAAATTTGCGTAATCTTCGCATCACGCATCATCCTCTCAGCGGGATATTCCTTCATATAACCGTAACCACCCAGAATCTGGATTGCATCACTGGTCACCTCCATCGCCCGGTCCGAAGCATACATCTTCGCCATTGCCGAGTATCGCCCAAATTGCTCCTCGCCGCGATCAACCATCTCGGCGGCATTATAGACCAGCAACCGCGACGCCTCAACCTTCGTCGCCATGTCCGCCAGCATAAATTGAATCCCCTGGTTCTCAGCAATAGGCTTGTCAAACTGCACGCGCTGTTTAGCATAGGCTATCGCCAGGTCAAGCGCCCCCTGCGCAATACCCAGCGCCTGCGCGCCAATCCCAATGCGCGTCTGATCCAGCGTCGACAGCGCGATTTTAAAGCCATCACCTTCTCGCCCCAACAAATTCTCAGCGGGCACTTCACAGTCCATGAAAATCAATTCGGCGGTCTGCGAGCCCTTGATACCCATTTTTTCCTCGATCCGTCCCACGGCAAACCCGGGAAAATCCCTCTCCACAATAAAAGCGCTGATCCCCCGTGTTCCGGCCTGCGGGTCCGTGATAGCAAAGATCGAGTTGACCTGCGCCAGTCCGCCATTCGTAATAAAGCGTTTGGAGCCGTTAAGAATATACGTATCTCCCTTGCGCACAGCCCTTGTCTGCATCGCCGCCGCGTCGGACCCAGAACCGGCCTCCGTCAAACCAAAAGCAGCCGTCCACTCCCCACTCGCCAGGCGGGGAATATACTTACGCTTCTGCTGTTCGTTCCCTGCTAACAAAATAGGCATCGCGCCAAGTTGCTGCACCGCCAGAATCAAAGCCGTCGTGGCACAATGGCGCGAGAGTTCCTCGATCGCCATCACCACCGCCAGTTCGCTGGCCCCAATTCCGCCATACTCTGTCGGAAAAGGCATCGCCAGGATATCCTGTTGCGCCAATAACTCCTTCAAATCCCAAGGAAACTCGCCCGTATGATCAATCTCAGCCGCCCGTGGCGCCACCCTTTCCAGAGCCAGCTCGCGAATCGCCTCAATCAATGCCTTCTCGTCTTCAGTTACATGGGCTATAGCCATGGAAAATGCTCCTTCGTGATCTTCATACATGAGATATCCAAACAGCCTACAGTGGAGTATATCACATGCACACCGCTCTCCAATGCACGTGTAGATAAGGCTCCGCACCCTCCCAGGAGGTTCAAGCACAAGACTACATATCTGCGCCGAAGGCCAGGACAAATCGCTGGTGTTATGGTGACAGGCGGCGAGCGGCATGCTACAATTGCTTATGAACCGTGGATACAAGCAAAATCTATCGAACAACGTGGTAAAGGCCAGCCGTTGCAGCACCCACTGGGAGAATACTGATGCAATACCTCCACCCTGTTATCACAGTAGAGTTGTTTCCTGAAGAGCGCTTAGCTCTCTTACACTTGCTCAATGCGCTTCCTGACGAGCAGTGGGCGAACCCCACCGTGTGTCCTGGCTGGTCCGTACATGATTTGGCCTTGCATCTGCTGGGAGACGATATTGGCATTATCTCGGCTAGACGGGACGGCTATAGAGAGCCCCGTACCCCGGCGAACCTGGATCTATCGCAATGGGCTAATCTAGTTGCGTATATCAACCAGCGCAATGAACAGTGGGTTCAAGCCATGCAGCGCATCAGCCCACGCTTGCTCTGTGAGTTTTTGCAGATGACCGGCGAGGCCATTGCGCGCCATTTTGCCCAGCTCGATCAGTTTGCGCTCGGGGTGCCCGTCCATTGGGCAGGCCCTGATCCAGCACCAGTCTGGCTTGACACAGCACGTGAATATACCGAACGCTGGGTGCATCAGCAGCATATCCGTGACGCGGTCGAGCAGCCCGGGTTGAAAGAACGCCAGTGGTTGGCCCCTGTATTGGAAACATTCGTGTATGCCCTGCCCCAAACCCTGCGGCAAGTCAATTCGCCCCTGGACACAACGGTACAACTCGTCGTGACAGGGGATGCGGGTGGTACCTGGTCAGCAGTCCGAACTGATCAAGCGTGGGCACTCTCAACAGAAGCTGCGCGAGAGCCTGATGCCAGGGTGACGATGGACCAGGAAATTGCCTGGCGTTTGTTCACGAAAGGCCTCAGCAAAGATGAAGCCTTACCGCACATCGGACTGGAGGGCAATAGCGTGTTAGCTGATAAGGTGCTCGATATGGTGTCAATCATCGCCTGAGAACCTTCCTCTCAAACGCCCACCGTTCACATCTCCCAGAGCCCAGCTATTGGGCGCCGTAGCTGGCTGGCCTCCCCTTTGATCTCTGTGTACGAAAGTGTCACGCCAACCATCAAAGTTGCGTGTCAAGAGTGATATGGTACGCAATACAAACAAAAGCAGGAGATCTTGTTCGTCCGCCTGGCAAATACGGATGCTTACTGAGCATAAAGCCTCCTTTTAAGGAATAGCTATGGTAACCAAATCACAAGAGAAGCACACACACACGAAGCAGAATAATCATAGGCCAGTTATATCAACCATCAAAAAGGGCATGAAAACCTTAGGCATGTTCTGGATCAAATTCAATAATGACTGGTCGTGGAACAATGCAGCAGGGCTGGCCTATAATTTATTGCTGTCTATGTTCCCCCTCGCCATTGCTTTACTGGCCATCCTCGGGTTTTTTCTGGGTCAACTTGATCCAGCTGCATATAACCACGTGATTAACCAGATCGAACAGATCTTTCCGGCCGCAACGTCGTCAGAAAGCATCATTAAGTCTGCTCTTGAGCATCTCGCTAAAAATTCTGGGATCCTGGCCATTTTTGCCCTCGTTTTGGCGATCTTTAATGGCTCACGCCTCTTCCTATTCATTGAAGGGAGCCTTGATATCATTTATCATGTGCGCCCGCGGGGAATTATAGCTCAAAATGTTGTGGCCATCGTCATGCTGTTGCTGTTCATCGTACTCATCCCGCTTGCAATATTTGCCTCGGCTGTTCCTGCCTTTATCGTCTCTTTTCTACCACAGGATCCCTTGAGCCAGATCCCTGTCAAAGGGATCCTCTTGAGTATCAGCGGTATTGTAGGTGGGTTAATCGCGGGGTATATTTTGTTTCAGGCCATCTATATGATCGTTCCAAATCAAAAAATCAGTTTCCGGCACAGCTGGCCCGGGGCAGTAGTAGCAGCAGTACTCCTCGAATTATATCTTGCGCTCTTTCCATTGTATGTGACGTTCTTCCTGGGAAGTTTCGCTGGAGCTCTGGATCTTCTTATTCTCCTGATCTTCTTTTACTATTTTGCCATGATTCTGTTTTTAGGCGCTGAAGTCAATGCTTTCTTTGCGGGCGTGCGGAATACCCCTTATGATCTGGCTACATTAGTCCATCTTGTGACAAGCCATCTTCCAACCAGCGAAAAGGATGTAAAGGAACAGGCGTCAGCCACTCATAAGAACGAAGTGCCGAAAGAGATACGTCCGAAGCCTGAATCATGAAAAACCGGTATCACATCCCATGATACCGCTTGAGAAGGCAAACTGCACCATACCTCAACTGTCAGCCATTGCCCCTAGGCAAATGGACATCTACGTGATATAATTAGGACAGAATTGAGGAAACCTTTTGAGAAAAGTGGGCATCCAGTCCACTTTTCTGCTTGCCAGGGACTTTTTTCTTTGCACTCGAAAAAATGATGAAAATGTCTACCTAGCGCCAGCGGGAGGATTATGGCTATGAGAAGCGAATTTCAGGCGGCAATTGCACAATTAATTGCCGAAAAAGGACTACCCCGCGAAGTGGTAATGGAGACGGTTGCCACCTCCCTACTCGCGGCTTACCGTAAAAGTTTTGGTGGCGGAGAGAATATCCGCATCGAGGTAGACAAAAATGGCGAGGTGCACGTCTGGGCCATGAAGCGCGTCGTTGCCCAGGTTAGCGATCGCAACGAGGAAATCTCGTTGGCAGAGGCGCAGCTTCTCGTCCCAAGAGCCGCTCTTGGTCAGTCTATCGACGTTGATTCATCATCCATTTTCAATCGCATCCCAACGCAGACAGCCAAACAGGTCATCTTGCAGCGTATTCGCGAAGCAGAACACGAACACCTCTATGACCAGATCAAAAACTGGATGGGCGAAATTCGCCTCGGCACGCTCACGCGCAAGGACCCTGTCCGCGGTTGGCTCCTTGACTTCGACCTGGACAAAGCGGATAAAATCGAAGGCGTCATGCCCATAAGCGAAGAAGTACCTACTGAACGCTATCGTAACGGTCAGCGCATTCGCGTCTACGTCTACGATGTGCGTCGCAGCCAGGGCCGCATGTTGCAGATCATGGTCTCACGTACCCATCGCGACCTCGTACGCCGCCTCTTTGAATCCGAAGTGCCCGAAATTTATGAAGGGACTGTCGAGATCAAAGCCATCGCGCGTGAACCCGGTAGCCGTTCTAAAGTGGCCGTCGTCGCGCGCCAGGAAGGACTGGACCCCATCGGTTCATGTGTCGGCGTGCGCGGCTCGCGTATCAATAACATCGTACGAGAACTCAACGACGAGAAAATAGACATCATCCAGTGGAGCGCTGACCCTGCCTCCTTCGTGGCCAACTCGCTTAGCCCGGTAAAACCGCTCAAGGTAGAGCTGCGCGAATCTGACCATACCGCAGTCGTCACCGTTCCCGAGCGGCAACTCTCGCTCGCCATCGGCAAAGATGGTCAAAACGCCCGCCTTGCCGCCAAACTTAGTGGCTGGCGTGTCGATGTTGTCAAACCCGCCGAAGGCGAAGTCTTCGAAGATCGTCCAGATCAATTCCAGGAGCCAGTCGCCTCCCAATCTTCACGGCGTGATCGTGGAGACCGCTCTCAAGGCCGCCACGATCGCTATGACCGTGGAGGAGAGGGCGGTGGTGGAAGCAGGCGCTCAGGGCACCAGCGTGATCGCGGCAGTCATCGACACAATTCATCATATGGTTATGACACGGATAGGGAGTAGCAAGATGGCAAATACAGGGAAAAAACAGCCGAAGCGGCCAAAACATGTTCCATTACGCACCTGCATTGCCTGCCGGGAATCCAAACCCAAGCGTGAATTGCTACGCGTCGTGCGCACACCCGATGGCCATGTCGTCATTGATCCGACGAGCAAAAAGCCTGGGCGAGGAGCCTATCTCTGTGCCCGGCTCTCTTGTTGGGAAACCGCCATCAAGAAAAAGCGCCTGGAGCAAGAATTTGAGCTGACCTTGTCGGACGAAGATCGCGCCGGACTCGACGCCTTCATCGCTACACTGCCCAAGGAAACATCAGTTGTTAAATGATGTTGCAAGAACGTCGATAGTAAGCTATACTGTGATATCATCATATATCATCCCTCGCCCTCAATTTGAGGGCGAGAAATCACTCAATATTGGCATCCAGCCCAAAGGTTGGACCAGCAGTTGAAATAAGTAAAAACGATGCGTCATTTTATCTCGACTCTTGATAGAGACACAGCCCCTCGTCAACAGGGCCGTTGTGCTAAGCGAATGTTTGCGGAGCGATAGCTATGACAAATTAACCATAGCAACCGCGCCTGAAGGCGCAGACAAAAAAATTGCCTGGCACTGCAATAACGGGGGACTGTCTCCTTTTCCCGATTAAGTGGAGAAGGCGGCAGTACTTTTTTGTCGCTGTGAAGAGAGATTTCCGACGCCATTTAAGGCGCATCATCGATAGAAGGGAGTCTTCTTCATGAGAAATACATCTGAGTCTCCAGATGCAAACGAGCAGGTGCAGGCAAAACCAGCTACCACCAAAAGCCGTGCTGGTACCCGCTCAAAAACAGAAAGTGCTTTACTAAGCACCCCGGAAAAACCGGAAAGCCCGGAACAGGATACAAAGCCTGCCACGCGGCGGCGTACGACATCCGCCACTACAACTAAAGGTGCATCAGAACCTGCGGCTCAGCATGCCACAGATACTGCTGCCACGCCGTCTGATACTACAACACGTCCATCACGTCCAGCAGCGGCACAGCGAACCAGCACCACAAGGAAGGCGGCAGCAACTCCTGCGGCCCAACCGGAAGTTCCCACACCTGCTGAAGCGACGCCACGCACTACACCTGCGCAGCGGACTGGCGGTGCAACAAGATCCCCCGGTCAATCTCAACCAAACGGCGGGCCAACGACCACACCAACGCCAATCCAGCGTGGTAATGCCGCAGGAACCCCTGCGCAGCGCCCTGCACAGGCTGGTGCTCCCGGTCAGCGCTCTTCACAGTCTGGCGCTCCCACGTACCGGCCCACTGGACCAGGCGCCCCTGCACAAAGGCCGCCCGCTGGAACACCTCCCCGCTCTAACAGCGTTGGTGGCGCGCCAGCTCAGCAAGCGACCCATTATCCCAATACGCAGGCTCGACCCGTCAACAGGCAAGGAGGGACGCAGACCGCACCCAATCGTCCTGGAGCTGCTATTCGTCCCGGAGCGCCCCGCCCTGGAGCACCGCGCCCGGCTGCACCAGGACATCCTGCGTCGGCAAGGCCAGGAGCTCGACCCGCTACTCCGGCTCAGCGCTCTCAGGAGCGACGAGCAGCCGCTGTGAAAGAAAAGGTCACAGGGCCGGTATCGATTCCGCCGCAGATTGTGGTAAAAGACCTGGCGGAGCTGCTGCACACAACGCCGAACGAAATTATTCGCGGCCTCATCAAACATAGCATTTTTGCCAACATCAACCAGATTGTTGAATACGAAAAGGCTGCCCTTGTCGCCGAGGAACTCGGCTTCGAACCAAGCCTGAGCACGATCACGACGGCTCCTGCCGTTCAGAGCGATAGAGGGTTATCGGCCAACGAGGCCATGATGGCTACTCGCAACGATGACGACATGGTCGTTATACCTCCAGTTGTCACTATCATGGGCCACGTTGACCACGGGAAAACATCGCTACTCGACATGATTCGCAAAACCAAGGTCGCGGCTGGTGAAGCAGGTGGCATTACACAGTATATCGGTGCCTACCAGGTCGAAGTAAACGGGAAGAAAATCACCTTCCTTGATACTCCAGGTCACGAGGCATTTACCGCTATGCGCGCGCGCGGTGCTCAGGTAACGCACATTGCGGTCATTGTTGTCGCCGCCGATGACGGCGTTATGCCTCAAACGCGCGAAGCCATCGATCACGCCAGGGCCGCCAAAGTACCGATCATCATCGCCTTGAACAAGATCGACAAGGCCAATGCTAACCCCGATCTTGTCAAACAGCAGCTCGCTGAAATAGGTGTGGTGATTGAAGAGTACGGTGGCGATGTCGTCTGCGTACCCGTCTCGGCACGCAGAGGCACCGGCATCGATGACTTGCTGGAAATGATTTTGCTGGTGGCCGAGGTACAGGACATCAAAGCCAACCCGAATCGCCCGGCAACCGGTGTCATTATCGAAGCAAAATTAGAGAAAAACACAGGCCCTACCGCGACCGTACTCATCCAGCAGGGCACGCTCAAAATGGGCGATAATATCGTCGTCGGCCCCATGTCTGCCAAAGTGCGCGCTATGTTTAACGACCGCGGCAAACGCATTCAGAAGGCGGCGCCCAGCACGCCGGTCAGTATACTTGGTCTGCCCGAAGTGCCTAACGCCGGTGATCGCCTCGAGGTCGTAGCCAGCGAGCGCGCCGCCAAAATACAGGCGACAAAGGTGGCGGAACAGCGGCGCTCCGATAGTATGCCGCTTGGTCAGGTCAGCCTTGACACCCTCTACATGCAGATGCAGGAAGGCAAGGTCAAAGAACTGGCTGTCGTCCTCAAATGTGACGTTCAGGGAACAGCTGAGGCCATCAAAAATGCACTGACAAAAGTTGGCGAGGAGAATATCAAGGTACGCCTTATTCACGAAGGCATCGGGAACATCAACGAAACCGACGTTCACCTCGCTTCCGCCTCTGGAGCCATCATCATCGGCTTTAACGTCAAGGCCGATGGGGCTGCTCTGCGCCTGGCGCAAAAAGAAGGCGTCGATATCCGCTACTACGATGTCATCTATAAGCTCATCGACGATATTCAGGCCGCTCTCACCGGTATGTTGGAGCCGACGTACCGCGAGGTCATTGAAGGGCACGCCGAAGTAATGCAGATCTTCAAGGCTGGGAAGAACACAGTGATCGCTGGCTGTCGTATCACAGACGGCAAAATCACCCGCTCTTCACAGGCACGCATCCTGCGTAGAAATGCCACCGGCATAGTCTACGATGGCAAGATCGCATCGCTGCGCCGGGGCAAAGACGATGTGCGCGAAGTTGCCACCGGCTACGAATGCGGCATTGTCCTCGATGATTTCACCGATTTTGAGATCGGGGATATCATCGAAGCATATTCGAAAGAGCGCGTGAAAACAGGAGCATAAGTTACATGGATGAGGGAGCGCAGGGGTCATCAGCCCCTCTGCTCTCTCATACGTTAAAGGGAAATATCCGTCACGTACCCTATCGCCTTGAAGGCGATGGGCTTGTGCAGAACGAAGCCCTGGACGTGAGCAGCCCCCCAGGCATGCCTGGGAGCAGTTTGGCGCGAATGCGAATAGGCACGCCGCAATGACGGTCCAGTTGCGGCCGCTGCGGTCAACGATTAAACAGACGGGCAGGGTGCGAGTCAGTGTTGTTGGCACATCAAGGAAACCGCGCACAAACAGGGGCGAGGACAACTTTACTTCATCTGGCAACAGATGAACGATGCCTCATTAGGAGGCCCCTGCATCGGGGAGAACAGGAAGGAAACCATGTCACGCGTTTTGATCGTCGATCAGCAGCGGCGTCCGCTCATGCCATGTACACCGGCGCGTGCTCGCCTGCTGCTCAAACAAAAAAAGGCGGCGGTCTTGCGGAGATGTCCATTTACTTTGATTCTGCATGAGAGCCGTCCCGAGGCGGTTGTGCAACCATTACGGCTCAAGATCGATCCGGGGAGTAAGGTGTCAGGGCTGGCGCTCGTCAATGATACATCAGGAGAAGTCGTTTGGGCGGCGGAAGTCACCCACCGCGGTGGACAGGTCCATAAAGATCTCCAAAAACGGGCGGGGGTACGTCGAGGACGGCGGCAGCGCCACACATGGTACCGGCCAGCACGATATCTCAATCGCCGTCGCCCCAAAGGCTGGCTCCCTCCATCACTGGAGAGCCGGGTGCAGAATGTTGAGACCTGGACACAACGGCTCATCTTCTGGGCTCCCGTTGGATCACTCTCCTACGAAGCCGTGCGTTTCGATACCCAGGCGTTGCAGAATCCCGAGATCGAAGGAACGCAGTACCAACACGGGACGCTCGCGGGCCTGGAGGTCAAGGAATACTTGCTTCTAAAATGGGGGCAGAGGTGTGCGTACTGCGAGAAAATGGGATTACCGCTTCAACTCGAGCATATCATTCCAAAAATACGTGGAGGCAGCAATCGTGTGACCAATCTCACGCTGGCATGCGAACAATGCAATGGGAAGAAAGGCAACCAGACCGCAGAGGAATTTGGTTTCCCTCATCTTCAGGCGCAAGCGAAGGCTCCGCTCAAAGACGCGGCCGCAGTGAATAGCACCAGGCGGGTGCTGCATCAACGCCTTATGAGGACTGGCCTGCCAATTGAAGCCAGCAGCGGCGGGCGTACCAAGTGGAATCGAGGTGAGCGCGACATTGCGAAAACGCACTGGTTGGATGCGGCAAACGTTGGTCCCTCCACGCCGGCGCGTCTTCTCTTCCAGCATGTGCGCCCCTGGCTGATCGAGGCCAACCGGCGCCAGGATCGGCAATTGTGCCTGGTGAACGCATTGGGCTTTCCTCGCAGTAAACCGAAGAAGAAGAGCCCCAAACACGACTTTCGCACGGGTGATATCGTGCGTGCCGTGGTTCCGGCGCATTTGGAGAACCCTGGCATTTATGTTGGGAGGATGGCCGCCAAGGCAAGTGGGGCCTTCACTATCACCACCAAGCAGAGGAAAGTGAGCGATATTGGGTATCGCTATTGTACGCGACTGCAGCATACGGATGGGTATTCCTACCTTATCAAGTGAACAACGAAAGGGGGCGTGCGGCTTCCTCCCAATCCCTTCAAAAGGGATGGGTACCTGCCGCATACGATCTATGGCAAATTCACATAGGCAAGAAAAACTGGGCGAATTAATCGCGGTTGAATTGAGCGACCTTATGCGCACTCGACTGAAAGACCCGCGTGTCGGCTTCGCCAGCATCACCCACGTAGAAGTTAGCGGCGATTTTCGCCATGCCAAAATTTTCGTCAGCGTCATGGGTAGTCCGGAGGATCAGGCAGCTACCATGAAAGGGCTAAAACATGCCTCTGGGTACCTGCGCCATGAACTCGCCGAACGCATCACTCTCCGCTATATGCCCGAGCTAGTCTTCAAACTCGATACTTCGATCGCAGAAGGCGCGAAAGTGCTTGAACTCATTCGACAAAACGAGCAAGAACAACATTAGAGGTGGAGGTATCGATATAACTACCAACAAAGCACTGAACCAGCAATTGGACCCGGCATTGCTGAGGCAGGCATTGGCTCTCATTCATTCAGCTCAACGTATAGCCGTGATCGCTCATGAACATCCCGATGGTGATTGCCTCGGTTCTGCCCTCGGGCTGGCTCACATACTTGGTCAAGTCGGCAAAACCTGCGTGATCGCCTGTGCCGATCCTGCGCCAGGCAACCTCGCCTTTATGCCAGGTATAGATAAACTGCAACATACGCTGGATAACGAGGACTACGATCTGGTCATTGCCCTCGATGCCGGTGAGCTATCGCGTTTTGGTTCCCTTTACCAGAAGCACCAGGCATTCCTTGAACGCGTGCCCATCCTCAATATCGACCATCATCTCAGTAGTAGTGGCTGCGGAAATGTCAATATCATCGACCCCATCTCCGCGGCAACCGCCGAACTCCTGGTCCTATTT
>MNIY01000033.1 GCA_001919995.1 Ktedonobacter sp. 13_1_20CM_4_53_11 | reverse complement strand
TAAACTTTGCTCCTTCCACTAGCTCTCCCCGGGCGAAACACCATACCTTCCGAGCAATTCCGTGTTGATAACTTCACTCAACTATAAGGCACAATATATGGATACGATTACAGCGCACCGCGTTTCTTTTCATGGGCCGTAGCGGTGTGGCGAACTAATGGAATGACGGGCGCGATTAAGTCCCGGTGTAAGCTGCGTAGGGCGCGCTCACTGTCTGCATCTTCTACGATGAGCGTAATACCCAGTTCTGACGCTCCCTGGGTGATCACCGGGATACGCTCGCGGGCAAGGGCGGTGATTGCCCGTGCGGGACTCATAGGATCAGCCGTGAAGCCCGACCCAATACACGCGCAGGCAGCCAGGCCATTGCGAGATCGCACACGCCATGCTCCCATATCATGCTGTAACAGTGCTACCACCGACGCCGCGGCGTTCTCCTCGACCACGAATGAAAGATGATGACCAGATGATGAACAGATAGCCACCGGGGCTGCACCGGCACGCGCCGCCAGTGCAAAAACCTGTCCTGCACTCTCCGGTGCCCCGAAGAGGTCGGTACTTTCAACTGTGATCAACGAAAGGTGCCGGCGCACTGTTATCGCCGCGGCCCCACTCTTATGCCTTCCCTCTGGTCCGACCACGGTACCGCGCAAAGCTGGGCGAAAGGTATTGCGCACTCGCACCGGAATGTTGCGATGAGCTATAGGAATGAGAGTTCGTGGGTGCAGCACTTTCGCTCCGAACCACGAGAGACGCGCTGCCTCAGCATAAGAGAGCTCTGTAAGCAAACGCGTATTCATGACCAGGCGTGGATCAGCCGTCAGCACACCGTCTACGTCGGTATAGATTGTCACCTCTACGCAATCCAGGGCCGCTCCAATGACACTTGCCGAGTAGTCGGAACCATTGCGACCAAGGGTCGTCACGAAACCTTCCTGCGTGCGACCAATGAAGCCTGCCGCAATTGGCACTACTTGTTGCTCGATCAAGGGAGAGATAATTGCCCGTACATTCTTTCGCGTCTCTTCTGCTAAAGGATCGGCTCCAGGCGCAACGCCATAGGACTGCTGAGTCGCATGAAGGGTAGGATGATCGGTAATAATAACTTCTTCGCGCATTGGAGCTACTGATAATCCAATATCAGACGCTGATGCTGCTACAAGCATTATAGAGAGGCGTTCGCCCCAGGCAGCTATGGCAGCAGTCGCAAAAGGTACTGTATATGCTCCCTCATTCTGGATATCCCGAACTGTTGATGTTTCTACCGCCTGCCGTAAATTGGCAACGTCATGTTCTAGTGAGCTAAATGCGCTTTCAAGCTGTTTAAGTAATGTATTGCGTCCCTCAGCAGCATTGACAGCTTTCTCCGCCGCATCGAATTGCTTTTGTTTTAATGCCTTGAGTTCACGTTCATATGCTTCTAGTTCATTGGTACAAACAAAAGCAGCGATACGTAATAATTGATCGGTTACTTTAGCCATGGCTGAGACGACCACGACGGGGAAAGCTTCCGCGGGATCGTGATATGTGCGGGCAATAATCTGTGCTACCCGACGAATACGCTCCCCGTTGCCGACAGAAGTTCCTCCAAATTTTAATACTTGTACCTGTGATTTCATAAGTTCACCAAAAAACATGCTAGGAACACCAGGTCTCTCTCCCACGTATTCCGCTGTGGCGTTTCATAGGAGCGCTACGCCTCGCATGGTCTCGCGTCCCTATAAACACCACGTAAAAAAAATTCGGTTCGTTACACGTTTGCTGGCTCTCCAGCCTCAATAACTGATACCCTTAAGGCCTGGTCAAGGTCATCAAGCAGGTCTTCCACTGTTTCAAGGCCGACGGAGAGGCGCACGAAATCATCTGTAACGCCTGTCTCAATCTGCTCTTCAGGCGTCAACTGTGAATGTGTCGTGCTGGCAGGATGGATAATCAGAGACTTGGCGTCACCGACATTCGCCAGGTGTGAGAACAGCTCGACGTGGCGAATCAGTTGTTTCCCTGCTTCCAAGCCGCCCTTGATGCCAAAGCCGAGAATGGCGCCGTAGCCATTGGTGTGATATTTGGCCGCGATTTCGTGTTGCGGATGGCTAGCCAAACCTGGATAGCTTACCCAGTTAACAGCTGGATGATCCTCTAAGAACTCCGCGACGCGCAACGCGTTTTTGCTATGGCGCTCCATACGTAGTGGCAGCGTCTCCAGGCCCTGAAGGAATAGCCAGTCGTTAAAGGGTGCGCTGGCAGGACCAAGGTCGCGCAGCAGTTGTACACGCGCCTTGATGATATATGCCAGCGGGCCAAGCGCCTCAACGTAGCGCAAGCCATGATAGGAGGGATCAGGCTCGGTAAATGACGGGAAACGCCCGTTCGTCCAATCAAACTTTCCGCTATCGACGATGACACCGCCAATGGATGTGCCGTGCCCTCCGATGAATTTGGTGGCCGAGTGAATAACAACATCAGCTCCGTGCTTGAGCGGCTGTACCAGATATGGTGTAGGCAATGTATTGTCGATGATCAATGGTACTCCGTACTCATGGACAATATCAGCAGTGGCGCGAATATCCAGGGTGTCAAGGCGTGGATTGCCGACGGTTTCAGCAAACACAGCTTTGGTTCGTTCATTGAACGCGGCCCTGAAGTTTTCAGGGTTTCGACTATCCACGAAGCGAACAGTGATCCCAAGCCTGGGGAGAGTATAGTGGAAGAGATTATATGTTCCACCATAAAGACTGGCAGAGGAGATGATTTCGTCGCCTGATTGGGCGACATTTAAGATCGCCAGAGTTTCAGCCGACTGGCCAGATGCCGTTGCTAAAGCGCCAACACCTCCCTCAAGAGCCGCAACGCGGCGCTCGAAGGCGTCCTGGGTGGGATTCATAATGCGCGTATAGATATTACCAAACTGTTTCAAGCCAAAGAGATTCGCGGCGTGCTCCGGGCTGTCAAAGACATATGAAGAGGTCTGATAGATGGGGAAAGCGCGGGCATTGGTCGCACTATCTGCTGTTTCCTGACCAGCATGAAGTGATAAGGTTTCAAATCCGTAACTGCGATTACTGTTGAGTGCCATACGTTTTGTTTACTCCTTCAAGTTTGTGTGAATTGGACACGATATTTCATGTCACTATATAGTGAGCGCATTGGTCATCTGCCCCCATTCCTTAAGAAAAGCATCATGACCGTGTGGTGAGTCGAGTTCCACGTAGATGGAATCTCCGCCAACTAACCTCACTTGATCGGCCAGCCAGCGGACATGCGCTGGCGGGAAAAGAAAATCGGAACGAATACCGATAAAAAGGGCTTTACTGCGTAAGCGATGCAGCGCAGCCTCCAGTGAAGGGTAGCCTTCACTAACGTCATACAAATCCATTGCACGGCTAATATACAGGTAACTGTTGGCATCGAAGCGTTTCACCAGAGATTCGCCTTGATAGTAGAGATAGTCCTCTACATCAAAACGACTACCGAGATCAGCTGCACGACTTGGAGCGGGTACAGCCCTATTGCTGGCATGGCGCCTGGCGAAGCGCATCTCCATGCCTTCCTCACTCTGGTAAGTAATCATTGCCAGCATCCGGGCTACCGATAGGCCAGCCTCGGGTCCATGACCAGGATCGTAATTTCCCCTCTGCCAGAGCGGATCCACCATGATTGCCTGGCGCTCAACTTCGCTGAAGGCGATAGCCTGGGCAGTCAGAGCTGCTGTCGCTGCCACCACAATGACCTTCTGCACTAATTCGGGATAGGCAACGCCCCACTCCAGCGCCTGTTGTCCACCAATCGAGCCCCCGGCAACCATAGCTAATTGACGTACTCCCAGGTGTTCAATCAAAACCCGTTGCGCACGCACCATGTCACGAATGGTCACCAGAGGGAAACGCATACCATAAGGCTCCCCCGTTAAGGGATCTAGAGACGATGGCCCGGTACTGCCATAGCAACTCCCAACGACATTTGAGCAGATGACAAAGTAATGCGTGGTGTCAAAAGGCCGCCCTGGACCAATTAACGGGTTCCACCACGCTCGTTTTGGATCATCTGGATGTTGGACATCATGAGCATGTGAATTCCCAGTTAGCGCGTGAGTTATCAGGATGGCGTTATTTCCCTCGGCGTTGAGAGTTCCCCATGTTTCAAACGCCAGTGTAACGGGAGCAAGTTGTCCCCCACGTTCAAGCGGCAATGAATCGAAGGTATACGTGAACAATTGGTCTGCAGAAGCAAATTGTTTACTTCCTGCAACACGTTGTTCACTCTGTATCACCATTACACCCTCCTTTCCTGAAATTAAGTACAAAAAAACCTCGTCCCTGGCAGGGGCGAGGAGCAAATAGTTTCGCGGTACCACCCTGATTTGCTGATACCTCACAGTATCAGCCTCGGTGAGTGTCGTTGAGCACATACGTTCTCCAACACTCTGGAATGTAACGGGTCCAACCGGCTCAGCCTACCTCCTCCTGGAAGTTCAACCTGCAACTCGGAGGTCATATTCAACGCTGGCTCGGCACTGACTTCTCATCATCGTCAATTCTCTGTAGCCGTCCACGACGTTTACTCGTCCTCTTCAAAGTTATTGTTGTTAACTTGACTGGTAAAGTACACAATGTGCAGCCAATAAAAAACCCCTGGAATACAGGGGTAAGCTTCTTTGGCTATTCCCCTCATCTTGCGGATCGCTCCGCCGGAATTGGCACCCTTCCTGCAACGTTGCAGGGGGGTTGCCGGGCTTCATAGGGCCGTTTCCCTCAACCTCTCTTGATGAGAGCAGATATCACTGCACATATTCAATTGTAATGGTGTTTCTTATTTGTAAGTAAGTATACCGAAGAACTTGAAGGAATGTCAAGAGAAAGGGTAAGGAATGTTTCAGGTGAATCTATGCTTAGGTAGAAAAGGCCAGTGGAATGCCCTGGATGAGAGCACCAACTGGCTTCGATATTCTTGTTGCGTCAGTCAGTTATTCAGGCCTTGAAAAATCTCTTCGCCACACGCATTGCAAGGGGATGATAGGCGCGCTCGTAACAGCCAACAAAACGTACTATTTCACCACCCCAGCCACGTTTGAAACGATAGACACCTGCCATAGCTTCTTCCTCTCGATCCGTTTCCGGAATACCCCAGAAATCGTATTGGAGTGCGCCCTGGCTTTTGGCCCAGCGTATAGCCTCCCACTGCAGCAAGTAATTAGGCATCAGGTTCCGGTATTCGTTGCTTGACGCGCCATAGAGGTAGATAGCTTGTTTTGCCACCAGAGCCACAAAGATGCCGGCCAGAAGATGTCCATCAAACTCAGCTAAGAAAAGGCGAGCCTGCTGTCGCGGAACAAAAATATGCCAGGCTTTCAGGTAGTAGTCAAACGTATGTATACCAAACTGGTCACGAACGCTCGTCGCTTGCATCAGTGCATACCAGGTCTGTACGTCTTCAACCGTTTGTGCCGATCGTACGGTGACACCTTTACGCTCAGCCAGCCGTACATTATAGCGCCACTTCTCTTTCATCCCTGCCAATAAGGTTGTCTCATCTACCATGAGGTTAAGCACTATACTACGTACAGGTTGTACCGGGGGAGCAGGATACAATGCTAGAAGAGGAGTCAACTCCGCATATGTATCTTTGCTTGCGGGCGAAATAGCAGCTCCCGGAGTTGGCTCTATAATTGAGCTTACTGCTCTATTTGGCTCCATACGTAACGCCAGGGCGCCTCTTGCGTGCAAATATGCGTTCAGTTGTGTGAAGAATGCCCGGCACAGCATTGGATCTGACCAATCGATTACCGGTCCCTTTGGAATATAGGCTAGAGAACCTGCCCACGAAGGGAGTGCGGAAGCTGTACGACGCAAGACCTGAGCCGCCGCAACCACCTGCTGTTGCTCTTCATCCCAGAGGAAAAGCCGAAAGGGATACCAACCAGTACTGGCTTTGAGTTCTCCCCATCCCCAACTTTGCAGGAAATGCCCACCAGGGTGCCCGTCGATAAACTGATCCCACTTCCGCCACTCGTGGGCAGGTACATTTCGCAAGATATAGCGATTATGTGACATAGTAATAAACTCCCGCAACAAGATCTATTGGAGTGATCATTAGTGTTTCTGTGCCCCTTCTTCTCCGTGGTGCTATAATACCACTTGAAGGGTTGTATAACCCGGTAATATTACTGTAACTTATAATACAAGAACAAATACATTATTGGCCAAATTGACCAGTAGGAGGCACGTGGTGAATATTGTGATCCTTGGATGTGGCCGTGTTGGCTCAACACTGGCAACTATGTTGGATCGTGCAGGCCATACAGTCTCGATTATTGATTTTAGCAGTGAAGCTTTTCGTCGCCTGGAACCCGATTTTGGTGGTACAACCATTGTGGGCAATGGCGTTGATGAAGAAATACTTATTCGCGCAGGTATCAAAGAGGCAGACGCCTTTGCCGCTGTCACCAATGGTGATAACCGGAATATCATGTCCAGTCAAATCGCGAAAGAGATCTTCAATGTCAAAAAGGTTGTTTGCCGCATCTACGATCCAATACGAGAAAGCACTTATCATGAACTTGGTCTTGAAACAATCAGCCCTACAATAGTTGGGGCACAATTGATTTTTGAAGCCCTCTTTAGCGACAAGCAGGAACAACAAACAGATAAAGGATAGAGGGGCAACGAGGCAAGGAGAGAAGAAGCATGTATATAATTGTCGGTGGTGGTGGCGACGTCGGCTACTATCTCACCAAAAGTTTGTTAAGCCAGGGTCACGAAGTTCTCTTACTGGAAAAAGGTGCAATTCGCTACCAGGCGCTGTCCGAGGAGCTCGGACAGTCAGTTGTGCGCGGCGATGCCTGCGAAGCGCGCACAATGGAAGAGGTTGGAGTAAGTCGGGCCGACGTTGTGATTGCTGTTACAGGCGAGGACGACGATAACCTGGTTATTTGCCAGATGGCAAAGAAACGCTTCAAAGTTGCACGCACCATAGCCCGGCTCAATAATCCTAAAAATGAACTGCTTTTTCAAAAGTTAGGTATCGATATCACCGTCAGCCCAACAAGATCCATCCTCTCACTCATCGAAGCAGAGTTGCCTGGTTCTTCTTTTGTGACGCTTATGAGGCTCAGGAGAGCGGGGTTAGGCATTATAGAGGTGCGCGTCCCGCCTGACTCACCAATTGTAGGGAAGACGTTGAACGCGATCAAGCTCCCGCGCAGTGGTAATATTGCTTTGATTATTCGGGATAATGAATATATCGTACCCACAGCTGAAACAAAGATTTTTGCCAATGACGAAGTCTATGCGCTAGTCAATCGCGAAGGTGAAGAGGCGCTGCGCGATGCGTTAGGTGCAACTCGCTAACAACAAAAAAAGAGACTGATTTGTCACTCGTGAGGAGCAGCAAATCAGTCTCTTTCTATTGGTCCTCTATTTCCTGGTTCTGATCCTCCGTGGTAGGGGCATCTGGTACCGGCCGTAACAGGTTGATATGCTCCCGCGATAACGGGTTCCCCTTCACTATAGGAGTTGTTACCTTCTGATCGCCAGCCTCAACTTCATGTATATCTACTGCGGCATGGTCAACTGGCTTAGCATTTACCCTCTTCCGCCTGTGCAAGAGAACGCCTGGCGGTCGAATAACCAGGGGTTTACGTTTACTATGTTCGAGCATCTGGTCTGCGGTCTTGCCCCTGGCTGAATTATAAAGGCTGACGATGACGACCCAGGCAGCTGCCACTATCGGTGTTGCTATTAAAGCGCCGAAAGGGCCGATCAACTGGACGCCGATAATCAAGCAAAGAATTGCGGCAATGGGGTGAAGACCAACCGCGTGCCCTACGATACGAGGGCCCAGGACATTACTTTCAAGCAACTGTACGATAACAAAGTATAGGATAATGAAGAAAGTGCGTGGAAACGGGTTGGGCAGCAGCAGCGATATAAGTACAGCAGGAATAGTGGCCAGCGTCGGACCAACCATTGGGATCGTTTCGAAGAGAAAAGCTAAAAAGGCGATAATGATCGCGTAACCACTTAATCCCAGGAAATAACATCCTACGCCAGCCAGGACGCCTATTATTGCCGCCAGGGTAAGCTGCCCACGGATATAATTGCCGACCACGCGATTGAGGGCATCTTCAAACACGTCAACTGTTTTCTGATGATTTTCTGGTACAATACTTTTCAGGTTATTACGGATATTTTTCCCATCAAGGGTAAAGTAGAAGCTCAAGACAAGTATTAACAGGATGTCGATGAAAGCGTTGGTCATAATAAAAGCGATATTCACTACGTTAGCCGCAGCGGCCTGTGCAAAGCCTACTAATTGTCCTCTGATCTGGCTGATCGCATCGTCAATGTTCGCCTGCGGAATCCCTCTCTTCACCAGAAAGTCATCCAGATAATTGAACTGATCCGGCAACGCGCCAAAAAATCTGGTGACGATATCCCGGAAGCTAAACACCTGTTGAATAAAAGAGTAGGCAAGCGCAGAGAAAAGAAGAAAGAGTCCTGCCAGAACAATGATATACATCAAGACCGTTGCGAAAACGCGAGGTATTTTATTTCTTTCCAGTAAGTCTACTCCTGGCGTGATCAAGAACGCCACCGCCATGGAGAGCAAAAGCAAGAGGATAGCATGAAAAAACAGCCCCAGCAAAAGACTCCAGGCAAACCACCCTATAATTCCAATACAGACAATACAGAGGAGAATGTCGCGCCTTCGCTGCCATTTCGCCTGATCCATACCATTTGTTCCTTTGTTTCATATACCTGAATTAGGACTATATTGCTATTGTGACAGGTTTCTGTAAAAAGTACAAGATACTTTATACTATCAATTCTACCTAATTTTTCTGGCGTCGTCCTGATTGTATCTTTCACATGCAACTTTTTTTGCCCTTGCAGCGTTTTTTAATCAGAGGATATTCGGGGGAGTATCCTTAAAACTCGTCACCCCCCCAAAAAATATAGCGATAGTAGCTCAGTGTAACTGAAGTTAATATTGTGAATTACAATCGTCTTGTAAAATACAAGGATATATCCCATTTGTCCTTTATATACGAATGGAACTTGAAAGAGGACTCACCCATGGATGTTCCTACCACACTGACAATAACCCAGGCAATTTTGGATTGGACACTACTAGGGTTTCTATTGGCATGGATGGTCACTTTCGCTGTGTTAGCTCTACGGGCAACTCCGATGAATACAATGAAATCAGAAGAGTTACCTACCCCGGCTCGCTCTTTTCCTATCGCAGCTGCGCCAACGTCGCTGCATGTGATTGCCGCGCAAAGCACACAGCCTATACCGGTACAGGTTGGACAAGTGAGACACGACACCTCTGGAGAAATGAACCCGGTTCAAATAGCTTGAGTTATGAAATCAGAAAGAGGGCCACAAGAGACTTACGCCTTCTTGTGGCCCTCTTTCTTGTTGAGTATTAAATTTGTACATTTTCACCGGGACGTACCGGGCGGAACTGTCCACTATCATTGATAAAGACGAAATGGCTGTTCTGGACGTTCACAACCATATCCAGTTTCCTATCTCCATTGACGTCCTTAAAAGTCAGCGTAACCACTGCCAATTCCTGTCCAGGGCCAACCAGCGTCGGTCCTGTATAAATCTTCGCTCTTGAGGAATCCCCGCCAGGTAATTCAATGATCTCTATATGGCGCTGTAAGTTTATTGCTATAAAATGGCTTGGATTAGTCGCTGAGTCGTTATGACCTACAACCATATCTACCTGGAAGGTGCGTGGTCGACCATAATGCCAATCATCTTGCGTCACCTGCCACCAGTTTGCTACCATTGTCAACAACACCCATCCAACCAGCATCGTAAACATTGCCATGCCCAGGATCACAGTCCAATGAAAACGAGGCCTGAAGATTGTTCCAATTAATTGATCTGTGTTCCGGATGGCAATTTCATCCGTCCCCGTGTCCGCTTCACGCTGCCGCGAGCCGTGTACTACAGGTATACCCGTCTGTGTTGCGCTGCGACGAGGAGGAATGGTCGACCTGTTACTTGCTCGATAGTTTCGCTGGCTCCCCAACCCTTGTACATCAGCCGGTGCACGACCAACTTCCGCTCTTACATCGGCCAGTCGTTGATAATGAAGAGCGCTACTAGGAATACGGACAGGCTCGGCATCATCAAAATCATCTTCATCATACGCTGGTGCAGTATTTACTCGTGCTCTCTGTGCCACTTCATTACCGTCCTCTCGTCTTTTACGGTATCGCAAGGCCTTAGATACTTTGTTCTAATTACTAGCTACGACGAGTATACACTTATGCACGACAATATGCAAGCTTTTTTGGAACAAATTTGCTATATCTCTCATACCAATTTCAGAGTTTTACTCATGCGTTAATTTTCCTTAAAAATTGACAATTTGCACATATTCTTTTAGAATGCGCCACATACATACAAATTCATCAATGGAATAAAGTGTGCTGGGGAGGTCCTTTATGGAAACAGGGCTTACGTGGCAGAGCTATCCACCTGAAAAGCTGTTAGTTGAGCGATTTCATATTTCCACGGGCTTTCATCCTGGTCAGCGCGATATCATAGAGCAACTTGTTCATGGTAAGCGTATTCTCGCAATTCAACGGACAGCCTGGGGCAAGTCCCTCTGTTACCAGATAGCAAGCCTCTATTATCCACACCTCACTATCGTCTTCTCACCCCTCAAAGCGCTTATGAGAGATCAATGCCAGCGATGTAACACTGTTTATGCCATACCTTCCGCAATCGTCAGTTCAGACTTTAGCGAAGAAGAGAACCAGGCGACAATGGAACAGGTAGTTGCAGGTAACTTTAAATTGCTTTTTATTGCCCCTGAACGCTTGGATAATGCAGGTTGGCAGAAATATGTTATACGTATGCGTATCAGCATGATCGTAATTGACGAGGCCCATTGTATTTCAACGTGGGGCCATGATTTTCGCCCTCACTACCGGCGTATTGTTCGACTATTGAGTGCTCTTCCTAAAAATGTTCCGATCCTCGCTTTGACCGCAACTGCCAATAAACGCGTGGAGCAAGATGTTCTCCAACAGATAGGCGAGGTTACGCAGGTCGTACGCGGTACGATGCAACGGCCCAATCTGCACTTGAATGTTGAAACGTTAATAGGTGACCAGGAGAAGCTAAGCTATCTGGCTGAGATATTGCCCTACTACCCTGGAACAGGGATAATCTATACTGCTACAAAAAGCAGTGCCGAAATGCTAGCAACGTTTTTAATTCAGCGGGGAATCAATGCTGATTACTATCATGCAGGTCGAGAAGATACTGTGCGGCAGGATATTGAACAGAAATTGATGAGCAACCAATACAAAGTAGTATGCTCGACCAACGCCCTCGGCATGGGTATCGACAAACCAGATGTTCGTTTCGTTATTCATTATCATATCCCTGTATCTCCTATCCACTATTACCAGGAGATGGGCCGGGCCGGACGGGATCGGAAAGTCTCCTGGTGCATTCTCCTCTACGATCCCACCGATGTAACTATTCAAGAATACTTTATTCGTAACGAAAGGCCAGAAGGAAAGTATTATGATGTGGTCCTGTCGTTACTACGCATGAATGCCCAAGGTTTGCGTGAAAGTAACCTGATGCTAACAACTGGCCTATCACAAAAGGCGACACGCACTATTCTGGCCGATTTAGAAGAACAGCGCTTCATCGAACACAACCCGAAAAGTCGCACGTATACTGCTATAAGCCGTTTGGGACAGATGGACTTTTCCGCCTACGATGAAGTGCGACTGCAAAAATTGCAAGAACTGAGCAACATACAAAATTATGTTCAGTGCGACACATGTTATATGGAATATCTCACCACCTATCTTGGAGATGAACCTGGAAGTCATTGCAGACAATGTGGAAGATGTCGGAAAACAAACTTTCCACCTGTGACACCCTCGCGAAGAATACAAGGAACAGTGGCATATTTTCTGGAAGAAGGTTTCCTGCCACGTATCGAAAAGCGTCCAGAGCATGAAGCTGGTTGGTCACTTTCATTTCATGGTAATAGTCGTACTGGCCGCTTGGTG
>MNIY01000091.1 GCA_001919995.1 Ktedonobacter sp. 13_1_20CM_4_53_11 | reverse complement strand
CGCAGCAAGCGCAGGGGAGCATCACCTACGTGTAGGAAGCGCAGCGAGTGACATGTCGGGTGGTAGGTGACGCGGTGGGGATAATACGCGCCTACGTCTTCCAGGCCGAGGCGATGAACGAGGAACTCGGTCAGCTCATAGACGCGCGGCATCAGGGCCGCTATCTCTGCCGCGAGTTGATGGTCGCCGAATTGTTCTGCTGCGCGTGGGTAGATATCGCGCACCATGCCGACACAGGAGGCCGAGGGAGCCACAACGACCTCGGCCTGGCTGAAGATGTTCACAAAGCGCCGGATGAGTGTCATGGCCTCTCGCTGGTAACCGGTGTTGTAGTGCATTTGCCCGCAGCACGTCTGCTCCTCCGGGAAATCGACCGTGTGTCCGAGGCGCTCGAGTAGATGCACCATTGCTTGCCCGGCCTCTGGAAAGAGGGTGTCGTTGAAGCAAGTGATAAAGAGTGAAATATTCATCGCCACTTTCTCTTTCTCAACATCCACATCACGGCAGCGCCGATAAGGAGGACAGCACCTGCGCCAAGGGCGATTGGCATGCTGGACAATGAACGGTGCGCAGCTTGCGTCACATATTTCGTTTCGGGGAACGCTCCTGCTGTTTCACTATCACCCTCGTGCATAGCCATCTGAATAACCTGCGCCAGGTGCAGCGCGCGGCGCTCTGTCGTCTGGGCAATCTGCTCCTGACAACTGAAACCATTTGCAATAATCAGTGTATCACTTGCAGCGCTGCGCACGGCGGGCAGCAAAACTCGTTCGCCGCATTTGATCGATACATCGTAATGTTCTTTCTCGAAACCGAAAGCGCCTGCCATACCGCAACAACCCGAATCCAGTATCTCGAAATCCAGGCCAAGCTTTTTGAGGACCTCCTCATCGGCCTTCATACGCATGATAGCCTTCTGGTGACAGTGTCCGTGCACCAGCGCCTTGCGATGCAGTTTAGGAGGGTGGAAATCCGGTACTTTCGTTGCAAGAAATTCACTCAGCAGGAAGGTTTGCTTGCTGAGCCGCCAGGCGTTTTCATCGTTGGGAAAGAAATTGAGCAGTTCATCGCGGAAGACAGCTACACAGCTTGGCTCCAGGCCAACAATGGGAACACCTTCTGCGATTTGTGGTCCCAGTGTCTCAAGAATCTGGCGCAGCAGCCATTTGGCGGTAGTGAGCATGCCATGGTCATAGAGTGGTCGCCCGCAGCACAAGGATTGCTCAGGGACTTCGACCTGGTACCCGGCAGCTTCAAGTACCTCTACTGCTGCCTTAGCCGTCTCAGGGTGAAGATAGTTGTTAAAGGTATCAGGCCATAAGATTACCCCTGGTTGACCTGTATTGCGCGATCCTCGCTTGTGGAACCATTCTTTGAAGGGCTGGGGAGCGAAAACCGGCATCTCTCGCTGGGGAGCTACACCTGCCATAAGCTTAGCTACATTATTGAAGAGCGGCGCATGAGTGAAAAAATTCGCTATGCCCGGCATACAGGAGGCAACCCTGGCCCACCAGTAAATTAGACCCATCGTATAGGAACTCCGACGGCGAAACCTACCCTGGTAGTAGTGGGAGAGGAATTCGGCCTTGTAGGTCGCCATGTCAACGTTGACGGGGCAGTCCCCCTTGCAACCTTTACAAGCCAGGCACAGATCCAACGCCTCTTTCACCGACTCGCTGCGCCAATTGTTCTTTAGAGGATCGCTTTGTAGCATCTCAAAGAGCAAACGCGCCCGCCCACGGGTTGAATGCTCTTCTTCGCGCGTTACCATATAGCTGGGGCACATGGTGCCACCTTCTGTCCTGCGGCATTTGCCAACGCCCACGCAGCGTAATGTCGCGGTGGAAAAACTTCCCTGGTCATCAGGGAACTTGAAATGTGTCCTGAGCTGAGGTGGATTGTATGCAGTACCCAGCCGCAAGTTCTCGTCCATACGATACGGATCAACCACCTTGCCAGGATTCATCCTCTTGTCGGGGTCCCAGATGGTCTTGAACTCGCGGAAGGCCTGAACAAGCTCGGGGCCATACATTTTCGGGAGCAACTCGGCACGCGATTGACCATCGCCATGCTCTCCCGAAATTGAACCCCCGTATCCCACCACGATATCTGCGGCTTCCTCCATGAAAGAGCGGAATTTCTTGATACCATCGCTCGTGGTCAGATCGAAGTTGATGCGTGTATGAACGCAGCCCTGGCCAAAATGTCCATACATAGCAGAAATATAGCCATAGCGATCCATCAGCTTCCACAGGTCTCGCAGGTAACTACCCAGCTGCGCAGGTGGCACAGCCGCGTCTTCCCAGCCCTCCCAGCCGTGAGGCTCGCCAGGTACAAAAACGGAGGCTCCCAGGCCTGTTTCACGCACGGACCAGATCCTCGCCGCCTCCTGTGGTTCAGTGCAGAGCTTCATAGAAGGCGCGTTCATTGCGCGCCTTAATTCTTCCGCCAACACGCGGGCGCGGTCTTCAGCTTCTTGCCTGGTTTCGCCGCCAAATTCGACCAGGAGCCAGCCTCCACCCTCTGGTAGCAGCGCGATATTGTCCAGTTGGAGATGCTTCTTCCTCATATTCTCAACAAGACGCCTATCGAAGCCTTCTAAGCCGATTGGCCCGTGTGCCATGATTTGTGGGACGTGATCGGCTGCAAGGTAAGCGTCGGAATAACCGAGCACCAGCAGCGAACGGGCAGGCGGACTGTGCACCAGGCGTGTCGTTGCCTCCAGCACAGTGACGCAGGTGCCTTCGGTACCGACCAACGCCCGCGCAACATGAAAGCCGTTTTCCGGCAGCAATTGATCCAGGTTGTAGCCCGAGACACGGCGGGGAAGATTGGGGAAGCGTGTGCGGATTACATGGGCATACTTGTCCCGCAGCGCCTTGAGCCCGGCGTAAATCTCGCCGCGTCGACCGCCCTCGCCGATGATACGTGCGATTTCTTCGTCGCTGGTGCTACCTACACGCATGCGCAGACCATCAAATGTGAGGATTTCCAGTTCCTCTATGTTTTCGCTCGTCATACCTGCCATGATAGAGTGGGTGCCGCAAGAGTTATTGCCGATCATACCTCCCAGCGTACACTGGGAATGCGTTGCCGGATCGGGTCCAAATGTCAGATGATAGCGCTCTGCCGCAGTGCGCAGGTGATCAAGAACGATGCCCGGCTGCACGCGCGCCACCTTGTTAGCCGAGTCGATTGCGAGGATGTTGTTCATATATTTCGAGAAATCGAGCACGACCGCGACATTACAGCATTGGCCCGCCAGACTCGTCCCGCCACCACGCGCGAGAATGGGCGCGCCAAAGCGATAACAGGCAGCGATGGTCGAAACCACGTCCTCGACGTCTCTGGGAATGACGACTCCAATGGGAACCTGCCGATAATTGGAGCTGTCTGTTGCATAGAGGGCGCGGCTACCATCATCGAAGCGTACCTCTCCGCGAATGATGCTACGTAGTTCTTGCGCCAGTGCTCCGGCATCGACGCTGGTGGAGCGCGTACTCGTTGTGCGCGTTCCACTCTGCTCAGTAAGCACGCGTTTCATTGACCCTTCTTTCTTGATTATGGACAACGATGCGTTGCTGCACGTATGTGCAGCAACGAACGTAAGCAAGTATATCAGATATCCGGGATTGGTTCATCCCCGCTGGAGGATCAGTGCGGAATGACCCAAGGAATGAGGTACTGCTGCGCCATAACAATCAACCCCAGTATGGAGGCGAGAATAAGGCTATGGACAATCGTTCTGCGCACGATCAACCCTTCCTTCCCGACCAGACCTGTCGTAGAAACGCCCGTCGTCACATTTTGTGGAGAGACCATTTTGCTCATCACAGCACCCGACGAATTAGTGGCTGCCATAAGGACGGGGCTGAGATTGAGCCGGCGGGCCGCCACGACCTGCAGGTTGCCGAAAAGCGCGTTGCTGGAAGTGTCGCTCCCGCTCAGGAAGCAGGCAATCCAGCCGAGGAACACAGAGAAGAAGGGGAAGATGGCGCCTACCGAAGCAACCGCGAGACCCAGCGTATAGACCATGCCAGAGTAGTTATAGAGGTAGGCCAATCCAAGGATCAAAACAACCGTCAGGATCGCGAAACGAAGCTGCTTCCAGGTGTCCGCCAGCGCGAGGAGAAACAAGCGCGGGCTGATAGCGAGAAATATGCTGGTGAGCACAACAGTGACCAGGATAGCTGTGCCCGTGCCTAAAGGTTGAAAGGCATAGACGGCAGCGTAGGGCTTATTGTAGAGTGTGAGGTAGATAGCATTGTGCAGCCCAGGCCACTTGATACTCTGCTGACCAATGGTGGCAACCAACGCATAGGTCCAGACAATGACAACGACGGCTACCAGGACCCATGGTAACCACGCGCGCACAGTCTCGCCAGGAGTCGGCTTGCCTCCCATCTCGGCAGACTCTCCCGCGAGGGGAACAGGGACGGGAATGTTTTTTTCCCCAATCGCCGGGGCATCGATAGCTTCCTCATGATCCGCCACTTCACCAGCCGGGGGCTGGGCCGTTGCGAATGTCGCACGATACTGCTCCATGTCCCGGGGCTTCCAGACCTTTACAAAGAGGATGATACAGATAAGCGAGACGAGGGAGGCCAGAACGTCAGTCAGCGACGGATTGATAAAGTTGGAGACGAAAAACTGTGTGATGGCAAACGAAACTCCGGCCACTAACGCTACCGGCCAGATTGTCCGTATGCTGCGAATGCCTGAGTAGTAGATAAGCGCGTAGAAAGGCAGGATCAGCGCGAAGATTGGGAGCTGACGGCCGATCATGGCTCCAAGGGTATTGACATGCAGACCTGTTACTGCTGCAAGTGTGATGACGGGGGCACCCAAGGCACCGAAGGCTACTGGCGTTGTATTAAACATCAACGTCAAGGTGACCGCTTCAATCGCAGGGAAGCCCAGACCAAAGAGTAAGGCGCTGGCAATCGCAACTGGAGTACCGAAGCCCGCGACTCCTTCGAGCAGTGCCCCAAAGCTGAAACCGATGACCAGCAGGAGAATGCGTCTGTCTGGCGGTACATTGTAGATCATCCAGCGTCGAAACAGATCGAACTTGCCCGACCGTACAGCTATATTGTACAGCCACATTGCGTTCCAGACGATCCACATCACCGGAAGCAGCGCGAAGACAAAACCGTTCAGTGTCGAGTCGAATGCCAGTCCAACCGGCATTTGCCAAACCGCTATGGCTATAATGAGACCCGCGATAAGTCCTGCAAGAGCGGCTTGCCAGGCTGGCCGCCTGACAATACCAAGCAAGATGAGCACAACTAGAATCGGAATAATACCTACGAGGAAGGAGAGAAAGAGGTTGTTTGCTACGGGATAAAGCAACTGATGAAACATTGGTATCACCTCCTACTGGAGCTGTTATCGAACTCAATGCCTGCAATTGTTCTCGTTATTACCGTTAGCTTTGATGTGCCTTTACTGACACTCGACTATGCACCTGCTCCGATTTTCACAGAAAAAGAAAACGAATCATACACAGTACAATGACGAGTAGTGCGTAAGGACTAACTCCACAAATGTCGCCAGGAGCATGATCATACAATACAATTACACCAAATCAATGTCAAACAGTTATTTCACCAAAACTTCTATGGTTGAGTATAGATGAAGCTTTGTAGCGTACTCTGAAAGAGCGCAATGTCCACTTTCGCTTTTGTTGTGATGGAGGTCAGAAAGAATGTAAAATGGTGGTGCTTGAGATCGACGGTAGCACCACGATTTACCTCTCCACAATCTGGTGTTGTGCGATCATAGAGCGTGGTCTTGACGCCACTGATCGTAATACCGCCCGCCTCTGGACTCCAATTTGGGTCGTTTGCATACGTACTCGTAGGGCCAACGAGCGCGACCGTGACTGAAAAATGCTCCTGGTCGGTCAGCCCCACCTGACCAACAGGAGTGGTACTGCCGGGTGGGAACACCTGCACAATATAATCGTTCCCGCTGTCATCTACAAATGAGCCCGCTCGCCAGCCCGGTGGGACGGCAAATTTGAAGGGAAAACGGCTATCCTTGTACACTTTCCAGCCGCTCGCCGAGACTGGAGCGGCGCTCTTGAAGGAGCAGTTGCTCGAACCGACGGTGGCAGTGAGCCCACCTGGACCTTTGGGCGAACTATCCGGTTTTGGAAACGACGCAGTGGACGCCTGGGTGGGAGAAGTACCTCCTACCCAGGCATCGCACGCTGAAAGCATTGAGATGAGCACAATGAAGCAGAACGCAGCCAGGTAATAACGGCAAGTGTATTGCTGTTGAAACGCCATCGTATCTTCCTCCTTCACTATCACGAGAGCATGAAGCCTCCACGATCTTTCACACAAAACCACTCCCTCACTTTTCCTTCACCTTATAGAACGACGCGCTTAGCTACGCTCGCGTTTCCCCAGCTGCGCTGATCCCAAAACATGTGAGGTGAACCGCTCACCCGCTAAGGTTGCCCCGTGGTAATTGGCAGGTCTTGCTGCCCGTGGACATACAGATCCGCACCAAGGAAGTAATCGTGCCGATCAGACCCGGACATATGCCACATCGGGTTCATTGCCGAATTGCCACCACCAGCCCACTTGTGAACCGGTGAAGTCAGGTACGGGAAACTGGGGTCGATTGGGAAGAAGATCAATTCCGGGCGCGTACTTGCCAACACTTTGAGTTTGCGCTGGGTCTGCAAACGTGACAGCGCGGCCGACGATGACACGTAGGGAAAGGCCTGGAGGGCATGCGGATCCTGTGCGGTGAGCACTCCATACGAGGAGAAACGCATGCGCGAGTGGGCACGATCAAAGACGAAGTCGAAGAGGCCGCATCGCATGCCAGTGTTATTACGCACGGAAACGACCCAATGGTCGTCATCGTAGTAGTCTACACCCGTATGCGCTCTGTAGGCATGCACCAGTGCCGGTATATCAAGAGAGGTAAACCCGTACTGACTGGCGAGGGCAATAAACTCTTGATTGGTAGTAATCGCCGAGGCGACGGCAGCCGGTGACCCTGCTCCAACGGATACCCACGCCGGGTCGGAAACTGGACAGGGAGCCTGACCAGCATTACCACACGTTCCCTTCGGGTGGTTGAGCGAAGCAATGTTGAGAAACCATCTCCTTTTGAGTATTTGCGATCCCGATGTATCAAAGCAGGTTGTTTTTGAAGGTGCAATCTCGTGTGATCGTATTTGCCAGACCCTCTACCCCCGGCTTGTCCCCTAGAGTTTGACATCGCTAAATCCTTTCTTTGTCTATGTACTTCTCACAACGTATGGCTTTTGCGCTCATCGCGAGCCCGAGTAGCGCCTCAGTTATGCGGTGCGAGATGCCCATTCTGATCGATAGCGTAGTTAAACGAGGTATAGGCGTTGTTGATACGATCCTGCTCGATGGTAACGAAGTACGTGTTCCAGTGGTAGGGGACCCCATAACTGTTGAACGGCGGCACGTAGTAGTGGTTGGGCGTATCCGGATCGGGATCGGAGCCGTTGTGGGTGTTGTAGCCCTGCCCCCACATCACACGATTGGTTGTCCAATCAGTGAGCGACCAAACCTGGTTCTGTGTCTGGTTGTAGGGATGGGTGCCGTCCACCGAGTGGTTGGCGTGATTGAGCCAGGGATCCCAGGTATCGATCGCGCTCAGGGTCGTCCCAGGATAGGAGGGATCGCTGGTTGCCCAGACGCCGTCGACGACGAAGGAGTGATAGGCCCCGTCGATGGTGACGCTGATGGGATCGTTGTGGGAGACGGTGTTCCTGCCAAAGTCAGTGCCGAAGTCATACGTGGCGGTCTTGCTGCTGGTGCGGTAGATCCAGTTGTGAAACCAGTACGGCTGCGTGCTGGTGCCCACCGGCGTATCGTACCACGCTCCATAGGCGATCGCGTGTGGATCGGTACCAAAATCGCGACTGATATTCGACCAGACATAGCCTCCTCCGGATCCCCACGGGCTCGAATACGAATTGAGACGGTTGTGAATGGCCTCCTGGGAGTTATCCCAGGCAGGGGCCCTACCATTGTAATAGAGCCAGTCGTACACCTGGATGGCTCGAATGTTGGCGATGCCACACCAGTTTCCCTGGTGCTGGTACCAATCGTTGGTCGCGGTGTACATCCAACTGTGATTGGAGCCATAAAACGAGTAGCATGGCGAACAGATCGGGGACAGTTGTACCGATGGGTTGCCTGCTTTCGCTTGAGCTGATAATCCCCCATTCAGCTGAAGCAGCTGGCTCAATGCCAGCACAAGAACGACGCTTACAATGACGGAAGCAAAACGGCGCGATAGGTAGGTCATGATCTCTTTCTCCCCTCAGAAAGGCAGTATATGTCGGCGTACAGGAAGGAAGTTACGGGGGTACGTACATACATAATGATAAGAGACAGTACAGTCGCAGGCTGCGCGTACGCGGAAGAATCATGTACCGTTCTTTGTAGTAGCATACTAGGCATAGAAGAGTTAACTTGTCAAGTTGATATGACAATAGTAGCGGGGTTACAATGGAATCAGATTCTATTTCGCAGTTACGGTGGAAATCGCAACTGAAGCACTCAGTGAAAATGAGAAAGGGATAAAATATTGGACCCAAAGATAAAAAAACAGGTATTACGCACCTTCACTTATGGGCTCTATGCTATTTCATGCGCGGATGAAGGCGAGGTCAATATATTTACCGCGAATTGGTTGACGCAGGCGTCCTTTGATCCTCCTTTAGTTGCAGTCTCTATTGAGAATGTGTCGAAGTCTTTGCCGATGATCCTGCACAGCCGCATCTTTACCATCAATGTATTGCGCTCAGGTGGGCGCGAACTGACGCCATACGGTTGAAGCAGGAGACTCGACGCTGGTCGTCGGTGAAGTCGTAGATGTGGGCATGCAGGGCGAAGGTCAACCTTTGACTATGGCAGAAGCTGGTTTCAAGCACGCTGGATGAGAAATGTATAAAGTTACTGCTGCAGCCTTGCATGTGTTGACTTGTCAATCTGATTAACACCGCGCTATACTGAAATTGTGTTAAAACAGCAACATTTACCAGTAAGGAGTTACCTGGATGCAGAATGGGAGCCATGCCTCCTTGGATGCCAAAACAAGTAGTAGTAATTGTGCATTTTGCCAGCGTAGTAATTTTGCTACGAATATGCTCAAAGAGACAAATGCGTTTTTCATCGTTGCCGACCATGCACCGCTTGTCGAAGGTCATATTCTCATTATTCCTAAGCACCACTATACCTGCTATGGAGCCGCGCCTGCTGAACTGGATGATGAGTTACTTGCGTTAAAGCGAGAAGTACAAGATTTCTTTGAGCGGTACTATGCTCCCGCTATTTTCTGGGAGCATGGCGTCTTCCGGCAAACAGTTTATCATGCCCATCTTCACTGCTTTCCCTTCGGGACGACAGGGTATGACCGAGCAAAGGCACTACATGCCCTCACCGTGCAATCACAAGAAGATGTACGCGAGTGGTACGCTACCTACGGCCACTACTTCTATATGGAAGAGGCTATGAACGCCTTTCTTTTTGCCCCGGAAATGGACCGCTATATGCAGGTGATCAAAGACGTTTTATGGCATGGAGTAAGCTTACGTAGCAATGATGTCCAGTGGCATTCACAGCAACAACGCTATAAAGAAGGCGCTCCGATCATTGCGGCAACGAAAGAAAAATGGCACCAATATCACGATCAAGGAGCAGTACATGCTGACGAAACCAGTCCGCGATGAGTTCGTCCACGCAGGCGACCTCACCTTTCACTATCTTCAGTGGGGAGAGCAAGGTTCTCCCATTATTTTTGCGCACGGTATAACCGCCAATGCTTTTGGTTTTCAGGCTTATGCCGATGACCTGGCACGTGATCATCGTGTATTCGCCTATGATCAACGTGGCCGAGGAGATAGCGATAAACCTGAGAGTGGGTATAGCATTCCTACCCATGCTGCTGATCTAGCCAGATTGATCGATGCATTAGAGCTGGATCGCCCAGTAATAGCTGGACATTCCTCCGGTGCATTCATCGCACTCTATTTCGCGGCACATTATCCAGAGAAATTGAGTAAACTCATCTTAATCGATGCCGGCGCACCTGTACCATGGAAAACAATCGAGGAACAGCCTGCCTGGCTTACTGCTGCCATTAACCGGTTGGGGACACCGGTTGCCTCGTTCGAGGAATATACACAACGCCTTAAAGCGGCTCCATTTCTGGGACCCTACTGGAATCCTTATATCGATCTGTATTACGAACACGACGTTTACCGTAGGAGTGATGGATCAGTCATCTCTAAAGCCTACCGCGAAGGCATCCTCAAGGATAACGAATACAATCTTTACGAGCTCAAACTTGCTGAGCAGTGGAAGGACGTTACTGTACCCACCCTCTTAATGCGCGCAGGTCAGGGGTTGTTTACTAACAACGACCAACTTTTGCCGGAGGGAGCTGCAGCGGCTATCCAACATGGAATAAAAGACTGTCGCTTTGTCGATTTCCCCAAACTGAACCACTATACGATTAACTTTGGTATTGAAGATGGCCCAGTGTGGGAAATCCGTCATTTCATAGATAAGGAGTAAGAGTCAATGGCTATACGAAAGGCTGGCGTAGTGGGCTGTGGTTTGATGGGTGGTGGTATTGCGCAGACATGCGCGCAGTCGGGCTATGAAACTGTAGTGCTTGAAGTCAATCAGCAGTTGCTTGACAAGGGTATCATGCGTATCCACGGCGCGTGGGACACGATGGCGAGCAAGGGAAAGATTACCCAGGGGCAGGTAGATGAATATCGCGCGCGTTTACATGGGACGCTAGAGATGACTGATTTTGCCGATTGTGACCTGGTGATTGAAGCCGCAATTGAGAATATGGAAGAGAAGTTGCGTCTCTTTCCCGCGCTCGACAGGGTGTTAAAGCCAGAGGCTCTTCTTCTGAGCAACACCTCTTCCCTCAATGTGACGCAGATGGGCGCGGTCACCAAACGACCTGATAAGGTCTGCGGGCTGCATTTTTTCAATCCCGCTCCTGTGATGAAACTGGTCGAAATTGTCAAGACTATCTCAACTTCGGAAGAGACCATTGAAACGGTGAGGCAATTTGCTGTTTCACTTGGCAAGACACCAGTGCTGGCGAAGGATACGGCGGGCTTCATCGTAAATTTCTTGTTGATACCCTATTTGCTGGCTGCCATCCGCATGCTTGAGAATGGCCTGGCTTCGCGGGACGATATCGATACGGCTATGAAGCTCGGTTGCGGTTATCCTATGGGTCCGTTTACTCTGCTGGATTACGTTGGGCTTGATACTACGATGTGGGCGGCTGAGGCTATTTATGAAGAGTACAAGGATCCGTTGTACGCGCCACCTCCGCTCCTGCGCAGGATGGTGAT
>MNIY01000089.1 GCA_001919995.1 Ktedonobacter sp. 13_1_20CM_4_53_11 | reverse complement strand
CGATCTCCCGCTGGATGACGCGCTTGAGAGGACGAGCCCCGAACTGCGGGTCGAAGCCCATCTCTGCCAGCAGGTTCCGTGCGGCGTCAGTAACCTGCAGCGTGATGTGCCGCTCTTCCAGGCGCGGGCGCAGGCGATTGATCTGGATATCCACAATGTCCTTCATCTGCTCACGCGTGATCTGATGGAAGACAATGATCTCATCGATGCGGTTGATGAACTCGGGGCGGAAGCCCTCTTCACGTAGTCGTTGACGTACCTGGCGCTGGACCTCCTCCTCGTCCATGCCATCCAATTCGTGCAGCCAGTGAGATCCAACATTACTCGTCATGATAATGACGGTATTTTTGAAATCCACCGTGCGACCTTGACCATCGGTCAGACGTCCATCGTCGAGCACTTGCAACAACACGTTGAAGACTTCCGGGGCGGCTTTTTCAATCTCGTCAAAGAGGACGACACTGAAGGGCCGCCGTCGTACGGCTTCGGTCAGCTGGCCGCCTTCCTCGTAGCCGACATATCCGGGAGGCGCACCAATGAGTCGCGCAACGCTGTGCTTTTCCATGTACTCCGACATGTCGATACGAATCAGGGCATGCTCATCGTCAAACAGGAATCCGGCTAATGCGCGTGCCAGCTCCGTCTTCCCAACACCGGTTGGCCCCAGGAACATGAAGCTGGCCAGGGGGCGATTGGGGTCCTGCAGACCGGCGCGCGCGCGGCGAATCGCGTCGGAAACCGCTTGCACGGCCTGGTCTTGTCCAACGACGCGCTGGCTCAGCCGATCCTCCATCGTCAGCAACTTCTGCACCTCCCCCTCCATGAGTCTCGAGACAGGGATATGTGTCCATTTGGAGACGATCTCCGCGATGTCCTCGGCATCGACCTCTTCTTTGAGCAGGCGCGCACCCTTGATGCCGCTCAGCTTCGACTCCATCTCACGGATACGCTCCTCCAGCTTAGGAATGGTGTCATAGCGCAGTCGTGCCATTTCCTCGTAATCATACTCGCGTTCAGCTTTCTCCAGCGCGAGCTGCGCCTGCTGCAGCTCTTGCTTGAGACGTTGAATCTCCTCGACCGGCTGGCGTTCTTGCTCCAGCGCCAGCTTCATGGTGCGCAATTGCTCCGAGAGATTCGCAATCTCTTGCTCGACTTTTGCTCGTCGTTCCCGGCTCGCTGGATCCGTTTCCTTTTTGAGCGCCTCAAGTTCCACCTGCAACTGGCGGATGCGGCGATCGAGCGCATCAATTTCGGTGGGGGTACTATCTAACTCCACCCGCAAGCGGCTGGCGGCCTCGTCCACCAGGTCGATCGCCTTGTCCGGCAGGAAACGGTCGGTGATGTAGCGGTTGGAGAGGACGGCAGCGGCCACCAGGGCGCTGTCCATAATGCGCACGCCGTGATGGACCTCGTAGCTCTGCTTGAGGCCGCGTAAAATGCTGATTGTATCTTCAACCGAGGGCTGTTCGACCATGATCGGCTGGAAGCGCCGCTCCAGGGCGGCATCCTTTTCAATATGCTTGCGGTACTCATCCAGCGTAGTAGCGCCAATACAGTGCAATTCGCCACGCGCCAGCATGGGTTTGAGCATATTGGAGGCATCCATCGCGCCTTCCGCTGCGCCTGCGCCGACCAGTGTATGCAATTCATCGATAAAGAGGATGATGTTGCCCTCGGAACTTGTGACCTCTTTCAGCACAGCCTTCAGGCGTTCTTCGAATTCGCCGCGATACTTGGCCCCTGCAACCAGCGCGCTCAAGTCAAGCGCGACGACCTGTTTGCCGGCCAGGGTCTTGGGCACATCACCACGCACGATACGCTGCGCCAATCCCTCCACAATGGCGGTTTTTCCAACGCCCGGCTCGCCAATCAAGACCGGATTATTCTTGGTACGGCGGCTCAAGACCTGGATGACGCGACGAATCTCCTCGTCGCGCCCAATCACCGGGTCAAGCTTGCCTTGCGCAGCCAGCTGGGTGAGGTTGCGCCCATATTTCTCCAATGCCTGGTACTTTCCCTCCGGATTCTCGTCGGTCACCCGCTGCGAGCCGCGAATGGAGGTCAGTGCCTGCAATACGTTCTCACGCGTGAGCCCTGCCTCTCTCAACACATGCGGCACTTCTCCATCCCTGATATTGAACATGGCCAGCAGCAGGTGCTCCACGCTCAGGTACTCATCATGGAAGGTGCTCATCTCGCTCCAGGCATCTTCCAGCAACTTGCGCAGGCGAGGCGAAATGCCCGGCTCACTGCCTCCATAGACATGCGGCATGCGCTCGAGTTCGTTGTCGAGGATGCGCCTTGCTGCTGCCAGATTGCCGCCGACCCTCGCAATCACCTGCTGCACTACTCCACCTTCCTGGGCAAGCAGGGCAGCAAGCAGGTGCTCGACCTCGACTTGATTATGATGGTACTGCCTGGCTAGCTGTGCTGCATCACTGAGCGCCTCTCGCGCTTTCTCAGTAAAGTGCTCTATGTTCATTGCTCTTTCCCTCTCCTGTTTCCTGCTGGTGGCAGGCACTCGCCTGCTCCAGACGCTAGGGAGTCTCGTCCCGCCTGAGTGCCTGGCTTCTCTCCTGCTCCAAATCATGTTGGAGGGACTCGATGCGCTTGAGCAAGCGTACGATCACTTCGACTCCCGCCAGGTTGACGCCCAGGTCGCGTTGCAACCGGCGGACCCGCCGCAGCCGTATGACCTCTTCCTCGCTATAGCGCAGTCCCCCGCCAGTTTCTACTCCCTCGATCAGGCCCAATGCACGTAGATGGCGAATCGCGCCAATACTCAGATGGCTCGCAGCAGCCGTCTCTCGCTCGCTATACGATGAGAAAGAGCGGTACTGCTGGAGCACGATTTGTGTCACATAATGCTCATCCATGGCTGCCCCTTCCTTCTACTTTTGTCGACTGGTCAGTATAGCCAATTGAACGGGCAAACGCCTCGAAGAGACGGCGTTGTTCAGCATTCAGGTGCGTCGGAAGCACCACATTCACTTCAGCATAGAGATCACCACGCTTCTCTGGTTGTCCCAGAACAGGCATACCCTGTCCTCGTAGTCGGAACGACTTGCCGTTCTGGGTTCCCGGTGGAATCCGCAACAGTAGCTGGCGTCCATCAGGAGTTGGCACCTGCACCTCGCCTCCGAGTACGGCCGTGGCCAGGGGAACGTCCACACGTGTGCGCAGCGTGGTTCCTTCCTGTGTAAAGCGTGAATCCGGCAACACATGCACACGCAGGTAGAGATCACCCCGGCCTGAAGCGCCCTGAATGCCCTGACCGGCGATGCGTATACGAGAACCTTCATCCACGCCCGGAGGTATCTTCACTTCCAAGCGACGTGTGCTGCCGTCGGGCTCGGTGAGTTCGAAAACGCGTGTTCCTCCGTTGTATGCTTCAGCGAGGGTCACATTCACATCAGCATCGACATCTTGTGCTACCGGAGCATAAGCTTCACGTTGAGTGCGTCCTGTCGTTCGTCTACGTCCCCTCGCTGCGCCCGAAACGCCTGAGCCGAAGAGGGTTTCGAAGAAGTCAGAGAACGGGGATTCTCCTCCAAAGAGGTCCTCCAGATCTTCCTCGCTCATGGTGCTATACTGAGTGCGCCTGCCTCCTCCTCTACCGTCTCCACCCGCCGCTCCCGCTGGTCCAGAGGAGTCGGGCCATCGTCCATATTGCTGGTAATAGCCGCCTAGCTCGTCATAACGCTTGCGCTTCTCAGGGTCGGACAATACTTCATTGGCCTCGTTGATATCCTTGAATTTTTCCTCGGCTGACTTATCATCCGGGTTGACGTCCGGGTGATACTGGCGTGCCAGCTTGCGATACGCTTTTTGGATATCCTTCTGGCTCGCGTTCTTGTCCACGCCCAGAATCTTGTAATAATCCTTGTAGTCAACGGACATGAGTCTAATCTCCCTGAAAAAGGAACCCTTCCTGAGATGCGTCATCCATCAGAAAGTTGCTCCGACCAGGGCGACCGCATCCTGTTCATGACGCCTCAGAGGCACCTCGTCTCCCTGGAAAGAGCCCCGTATCCCAGAGCCCCTCCAGGATGAGCGTTGTGAGTCGCCTAGACTTCGCGGTACTCTCCCTCGACGGTCCCAGATTCGCCACCTGATGCCGTGCCGGGTGCCGCACCGGATGTTCCATCGCCCCCGGCTGTTCCAGGTTGACTGTAGGCCTCCTGACCAATGCGCTGCATGGTGCGCTCCAGTTCATCAGCAGCGCTGCGCACACGTGTGAGATCGTTACTTGCAAGCGCATCGCGTACGGCCTTGACGCGCTCCTCCACCTCACTGCGCAAACTAGCCGAGATTTTGTCACCGACATCTTGCAGCGTCCGCTCTGCCTGGTAGGCCAGGCTATCAGCGCGGTTGCGCATCTCGATCTCCTCGCGGCGCTGGCGGTCCTCCTGCGCATGCAGTTCGGCCTCACGCACCATGCGCTCCACTTCCTCCTGGGAGAGGCCACTGGTGGAGGTAATCGTGATCTTTTGTTCGCGCCCACTTGCCTTATCGCGCGCCGTCACATGCAGAATGCCGTTGGCGTCGATGTCGAAGGTCACCTCAATCTGTGGGACGCCTCGTGGGGCCGGAGGGATGCCCTCCAGGCGGAAGCGACCCAGGCTCTTGTTGTCCCGCGCCAGTTCTCGCTCGCCTTGCAACACATGAATCTCCACCGCCGACTGGTTATCTTCCGCTGTGCTAAAAATCTCGGTCTTGCGCACCGGGATAGTCGTGTTGCGCGGGATCAGCTTGGTCATCACACCACCGAGGGTCTCAACACCCAGCGAGAGTGGCGTTACGTCAAGCAGGAGCACATCCTTTACCTCGCCCTTGAGCACGCCCCCCTGGATGGCCGCGCCGATGGCCACCACCTCGTCCGGGTTCACCCCCTTGTGCGGCTCCTTACCGAAAATCTTGCGCACCAACTCGATCACTGCTGGCATGCGGGTCTGTCCACCCACCAGGACGACCTCATTGACATCGGATACCTTGACCCCCGCGTCCTCCAGCGCCTTCATGACCGGGCCGCGCGTGCGCTCGATGAGATCGCCGACCAGTTGCTCTAATTTGGCCCGCGTCAAGGTCATCACCAGGTGTTTGGGTCCACTGGCGTCAGCCGTGATGAAGGGCAGGTTGATCTCTGTCTGCAGCGAGGAAGACAATTCGACCTTGGCTCGTTCTGCCGCTTCCTTCAAGCGTTGTAGCGCCATGCGATCCTTGCGCAGATCAATCCCCTGGTCTTTGCGGAACTCGTCGGCCAGCCAGTCAATGATGCGCTGGTCAAAGTCGTCACCGCCCAGGTGCGTATCGCCGTTGGTCGCCTTGACCTCAAAGACGCCCTCACCCAACTGCAAGATGGAGATATCGAAGGTCCCACCGCCCAGGTCATAGACAGCGATTATCTCATCCCTCTTCTTATCCAGCCCGTAGGCCAACGAGGCAGCTGTCGGTTCGTTGATGATACGCAAGACCTCGAGTCCTGCAATCGTTCCCGCGTCTTTGGTCGCCTGGCGCTGCGCATCGTTAAAGTAGGCTGGCACCGTAATCACGGCCTGGGTAATACGCTCGCCCAGTTTGGCTTCCGCATCGACTTTCGTCTTTTGCAGAATCATCGCCGAGATTTCCGGCGGACTGTATTCGCGTCCACCCAGTACCACGCGGACGTCGCCGTTGGAGGCGCGCGTGATCTTGTAGGGCACGGTCTTTATAGTACGTTGGACCTCGGGGTCATCGTACTTGCGTCCCATGAGACGCTTAATAGAAAAAACCGTATTTTCCGGGTTGGTCACCGCCTGCCGTTTCGCCACCTGGCCGACCAGGCGCTCACCGCTCTTGGTGATCGCCACTACTGAAGGAGTGAGCCGCGACCCCTCGCTGTTCTCCAGGACGGTCGGCTCACCCCCCTCGATGACTGCCATCACCGAATTGGTTGTTCCCAGGTCAATGCCTAATACTTTTGCCATTGCTTCTCGCTTCCTTTCAGAAAAGCCTCGTAGAGACTCCATCTCGTCAGAATTCAGAATTTCCTTGCTGCGCAGGCGCATCACTCACGTGAGACGGAGTACTTGCGACACTAACCTGAGCAGGGCGAATGACACGTTCTCCCAGGGCATACCCTGGTTGTGCAACGTGCAGGATCGTTCCTTCAGGCACATCTGCTCGCGCCTCCCTCGTGATGGCCTCATGCCAGCGCGGATCAAACGACTCTCCGGTTGTGCCGATCTGTCGCACGCCCAGTTGGTCGAGCAGCGTCGTGAGTCTTCGCGCAACCAGGAACAGGCCTTGCACCCATGGATGCGTGGCCAGCTCTGGTGGAGCGGCTTCCAGCGCTCGTCTAAGATCATCGAGCACCGGTAACATTTGGGAGAGGATCGCGCTCTGGGCTGCGACGCGTCCCTCAGCCTGCTCCTGGCCCATGCGACGTCGATAATTCACGAAGTCCGCTTGTGTTCGCCGTAGCAGGTCCAGGCACTCTTCCGCCTTCTGCTGCTCTGCGGTAAGCCGTTGCTCTAGCTGAGCCGAGACGGTAGAGGAACTCGGCTTGCCTTCCCGTTCTGGCTGCTCGGCCGCCTGTTGCTGCGGCCTTTGGTCTTGCTGTTCTTGTCCGTTCTGCTGCATAGCACCTTCCTTTTCTCTTCCGTCGCGGCCACTGCTGCCAGCGGCCTATTACCCAGGAGAGGTTGCCCGCCGAGTCAGGCATTTCTCCGTCCTATAAACAAGTCCTCATCTTCCATGGGTAATGCGAGAGTAACCTGCACCCCCTGACCTCGCGGTGAGTCTACCTTAAGTGTCCCGTAGTGGGCCGCGGCAATTCTGTTTGCCAGGTAGAGTCCCAAACCCAGCCCCGTCGATGTCACGCCCGCTACGAAAGGGCGTAAGAGCTGGACACACCGTTCAGGAGGAAGGCCTGGTCCCGCATTGCTCACGGTCAGAAGCATCCATGGTCCATCCGTCCTTCTCACTTTGTCCAGTTGGACCTTGATGGGGATGTGCTTCGGCGCGTATTCGACCGCATTGGCCAGCAGGTTCTCCAGGACCTGCCGGAGGCGATTGGGATCAGCCGAAAGCACCATCTCCTGGGGAGCGTGAACATGGATCGGAGTATCTGGCCCGCTAAAGGCAGGAACCACCTCCTGCACGAGATCCACCATATTGATGGGCTGTGGATGGATGGTGAAAATACCCTGGTTCAGGCGTGCCACATCCAAGAGGTCCGAGATGACCCGTCCGAGCAGTTTGAGAGTGTTGGCGGCCGCCGTCGCATCACGCTCATCTTGCTCTCGCCCTTCGCGACGTGCCCGCCGCTCTAGCAGTTCGAGGCGACCTCTGAGTGGGGTGAGATAGTTGCGCAAGTCGTGTGCCATGATTGTAAGCAGTTCCTCAGCCGCAGTGAGTAGCTCCTCGGCCGCCAAGCGTCGGCCCTGTTCAACTGCTTCCTGTCTCATGCGCTCGACTACCTCCGCACGGTGTACCCCGATCCCAACCCAGCAAGCCACTGCTTGCAGGAAGTGCAGATCTTGCTCCGAGAAGAACTCGGGCGTGCTGGAGGAGGCCAGGAGAACACCCCGATGTTGCGCCTCCACCTCAAAGACTGTCGCGATCTCAGACTTCACCCCCATTCCGACTTTCACCCCAACCAACTCCTCAGAATCCAGGTCCGCATGCCCAGTAAGATAGGGAACTCCGGTCAGAAAAACCTCGACAAGGCGCCCTCCATTACCCAGGAGCAACCGATCCATCCCGACAGCTTGTTGGCGCTTTCCCATCGGCGTATCATTCGTGCCAATGGCCACGAGGGTATCGGTTAAAGAGTTGTGTAAGAAGGCGTCGACTTTCTCGGCTGCGAGTACCTCGGCGACCAATTGCGCTGCCTGATTAAGTGTGGTGTTCACATCGGTCGTTGGGAGTTCGAGCAGCCGTTCGAGCGTCGTCAACAACCGATCCTGCCGTTGACAGACGACCTCCCTGTGAAGAGCTTGATCCATCTCTGCTTCCCTTTCTCTTCTTAACGACACCACGCTTTCATCAGCTATTTAGTGTGCCTGACGTATTTCCCAGGCACTTTATCCTCAGCTTCAACGCCTGTCGGAATCAAGACCGGCAGCAGATCGGCTTTGGGATCCACAATCAGGTCATTCCAACCTCAATTGGAGATGGAACACAAGGGCAGTTGCTCTCTGCCCTTCGGATTTGTTACAACCAGGTCTTCTCTTCTTCATCGCCCCAAGTATATGTTGCATACGACGCCTTGTCAAGTATTTATATTATCTCATCTATTATTTTTCGTGAAGAGAAATATATTTTTTGTAGAAAACGGCCTCTACTACTCAATCGGGTCGGGGGTCGCGCCGAAAGGATGCTCCTTGTCCCTGGTCTCCCTGGCTCATAGGTGAAGACACATCGAGTGGGCCAGGAAAGGCGCGCTCGGCCTCCTCCTCCAGGCGTTGCTCGTTGCGGCGCACAAAGACCAAAGACGCGAGGGTGATGAGCAGGCCAAGCACGATCGTAATGGGTCCAATGGGTCCTGTCAGCCGATGTATATTATCGCCGAGGAAGTACCCCCCCAGCCCGTAGAGTGTGGCCCAGATGATGCCCCCCAGCGCGTTGTAGAGCAGGAAGGATCCCCATGGCATGCGGTTGGTCCCGGCCAAGAACGCAGCCCAGGCACGCAAAACGGCGATAAAGCGCCCAAAGAAGACCACTTTGCCGCCATGCTTACGGAAGAGGTACTGCCCCAGTTTCACCCTGCGCTCATCGATGTGAAGATAATGGCCATAGCGGCGCAGCAACCGGTAGCCGCCTTCGCGTCCTACCCAGTAGCCGATATTATCGCCCAAAATTGCCCCGAGGGCAGCCGCCGCAATGACCAGCGGAATGGCGAGACGATGGGTCGTCCCAGCATAGATGGCTGCGACGAGCAGCATGGTCTCGCCAGGAAAGGGAATGCCCGAACTCTCTATGGCCACAAAGATCAGCACCGCCCAGTAGCCGTAGGCCGTCAGAAAATGCGTCAGCTCGGATGTGGCAAGATGAAACATTTGAGCGCTGCTTTCTCCCTCTCCTCTCCTATGTTAAAGCGGTACCGGCTGTTCTGTACTGGAAGGCACGGACGATGAGGAGTAACCCGAAAACGATGGCATAGATCCCAATCAACCACACCAGACTCAAGAGTCCCACACCAGGCAGCACAGCCAGGAGCACGCCAAACACAACAGAAAGGATGCCGGCCACTGCCAGCGTCCACTCCTGCGCAACAGGCAGACGTCCCGAGAAAGCTGTGGCGATCTCCAAAATTCCAGTCACGACCGCCCACGCTGCAATCAGGTAAAGCAGGGCCAACGCCGTAATGCCTGGCCACACGAAGGCTATCACCCCGGCGATAATACCCGCGATTCCTTCTAACAGCAGCACCCACCAGTACCGAAGATTCTTGCGTTCTTGTATCGAAACGATCACCGCCACCACACCATCCACCAGTGCATATGCGCCGAAGAGGTATACCAGCACCAGGAGTGTCAATCGCGGCCACACAAGAGCGGCCAGACCAAAAAGCACTGCAAGAAGCCCGCGTATCCCCATGGTCCACCAGTAGTTACGTGAAACCTGCGTACCGGTTATGGCATTCATTTTCTACCTCCTCATTAAGGGTCCGCTAAAGGGTCCACTATTACCCTTGCCGCTGCCCTGCCTCTTGTCGTTGCCCTGTCTCCTGTCGTTGTGCTGCCTCTTGTCGTTGCCCTGTCTCGACGGGCACCTGCTGAGGCTGACTCTGGCCGCCTGTAATGCTGATCCGCTTCGGGCGGCTCCCTTCACTAACAGGGAGCATAATCGTGAGGATCCCATTCTCGAACTTCGTTTGGACATTGTTGGTATCGATAGGCCTGGGGAAGGTGACCACCCGTTCAAATGCGCCGGCGACGATTTCTCGCGAGAGCCAGTTGTGTCCACGCCGATGGCGTTCCGTCTTGCCTTGCTGTGTCTGTTGTCCACCGTCCTGTTGCGTCTGTTGCTGGCCCTGCGTCTGGCTCGCTTGCGCCTGTTGCTGGCCCGCTTGCGCCTGTTGCTGGCCCGGTGTCTGACCCGCTTGCGCCTGTTGCTGGCCCGGTGTCTGACCCGCTTGCGCCTGTTGTTGGGCCTGCGCCTGACCCTCGGGCTGGTCCTGATGCTCGTTCTGATGGCTGAAGCGACCTCGAATCGTCAAGGTGTTTTGATCAACCGTCAGTTCAATATCTTCCGGTCGCACCCCTGGAAGCGCAACATCCACCTCATAGCCATTCTGTGTCTCACAAATGTCCATAGGTGCCAGTTGAGGTGCTGCGCCAGACATCATATTGGGTCGCACAAAGCTCTGTTCGAATAATTGATCCATCGCCCGGCGAAGGCTGAGTGCCTCGCGGAAAGGATCGTAACGAGTAATCATAGATTTGTACCTCCTTGTCTCTGGTATGCTATCGTATCTGTCGTTTCCTTGCACCCCTCACCATCCTGACTGCAGTAAAAAGCGAGCGATGCTTTCGACCTCCTGATGAGGGAGTTGCGCCACTTTCTTAGTGCGCATCTCTTCCCGCATCAAAGTATACGTCGTATCCATTGCATTGTCAAGTATTTATATTACCTCATCAACTATTTATATGGAACGAAAATATATTTTCCATTGAAAAGATGCTATTTGATGATGGACCATCTCACGCATCCTTCCATCTAAACGCCTGACGACTTCACTTCTCTCTTCACTGAAGGTCTCCATTGATTGTATTCATTGCATAAAGTATATGCCGTGTGGGGTGCCAAGTCAAGTATTTGTATTATCTCATCTACTATTTATACGGAACAAAAATAATTTTTCTAAAGTAAAGGCTTTGCGAGCATTCCAAACCCCTTTTTTGCAGGAAGTTTCAGAGGAGGTGCGTCGGGTGTGGAGTAGAAGTCACGAAAAAACGGAGATTATGTTGGAGGAAGGCGGAAGGTGATACTGCGTAGAAGGCTGACACAGAGAAGCTCATCTCATAGTGAAGGTTGGTCAGAGTAGCTAATATAGATTATACAGATTAGTGAGCGGTTCTTCCGTAATTCGTAGATTGAAAGCGCCGGTATCCCTTTTGCGCGATGATGTTTCTTACTATGTGCTCCAGCGTACTCCGATGGCATATAGGAGATCTTCCTTACTTTCGGCAGATATGAGCACTCCAGCCACGGAGGCCCCACTCAGGTTAGACTCGCTGAGGCGAGCACCACTGAGATCGGCTTCGCTCAGGTCAGCATTCATGAGGTCGGCCCCACTCAGGTCGGCCCCATTGAGGTGAGCCCCGTTGAGGTGGGCCCTGCTCATGTGAGCCCCACTCATATGGGTCCCACTCAAGTCGGCTTCGCTCAGGTCGGCATTGATGAAGTGGGCCTCACTCAGGTCCGCTCCGCTGAGGTGAGCCCCACTTAGTTCTGCGTAGCTCAGGTCTGCATTGTTGAGGCGAGCCTTGCTCAGGTCGGCCCCGCTGAGGTGGGCCTCGGTGAGATTAACCTCGCTCAGGTCAGCCATGTACAGGATGGCCGTGCTCAAGTCGGCTCCGCTTAGATTGGCTCCGCTTAGATTGGCTCCGCTTAGATTGGCTCCGCTCAGGTCTGCATTGAGGTTGGCCCCGCTCAGGTCCGCTCCGCTTAGAATAGTCCCACTCAGGTTGGCCCCGCTCAGGTCCGCTCCGCTGAATTTGGCCCCGCTCAGGTCGATCACGCTCAGGTCAATTCCCTGTAAATTTTGGCCACTTACATCTAGCTTATCACTACCACCCACCATTTGAATGCGTTGCTCTATGTCTGCTCTTGTAAGAGGCATATCTGCTCTATCCCTCGTGTCAATGTTGTTCAAGCTCATATTTAATACCTCTTCCCTTGCGAAATCACTTCGTGTGTTCCTTACCTAGAATACCACACTCACCATTGCGGATGAAGAACGGGACTGAGCGTGTTTCTCTCTGCGTGAAGAAGGTTTCGATCGTCTCAGATTATATAGCATGGTGGAAGTGGCCTGAAAAGGCTGTAGGTCTTCTCTTCCTTATAGGATAGTACAAAGTATACGGGGTAGTAGCTGCTTTGTCAAGTAAATATATATTATTGTTTCTACTTTTTCTATGATACGAAAATAAATTTTATTTCAAATAAATAATTGATGAGATAATACAAATATTTGACAGCACATCAGTTACGACATATACTTGGGGTGATGAAGCCAAGAAGACCTCGTTGGAACAAACGGGCAGTCTTCTTGCAGAAGTGTAACGTGTCGTATTAACAGGCTCTTCACAAAGGAAGCGTACTATGCCTCTATATGCAGTCATCCTGTTTATCATAGCATGCTGCCTTGATGTGTTGGGAATAACACTGCTTCTCTTAGAGACTTTTGATCCCTCCTTTTCCTGATGATTCAGGAAAAAGCAACCTCAACTCGGGTAAATGGATGAAGACGGAGCTGGGCTAGCGCCTGGTCTTCACGGTGGCAGCGTCCTGCCTGGTCGTGGCAGCTGTATGCGTACTCTTCGTGAGGGAAAGAAAAGGGAAAGGCGATAAAGCATCTTTTCTATAGAAAATTTATTTTTGTTCCGTATAAATAGTGGATGAGATAATACAAATACTTGACATGGTACCAACCCCGACGTATACTTTGTGCGGTGAACAGTCACTATTGAGCATACGTCAAAACCGCAAAACATGGAAAGGAGACAGGCAACATGGCGGTTAGCACTCGTACCGATGAAG
>MNIY01000075.1 GCA_001919995.1 Ktedonobacter sp. 13_1_20CM_4_53_11 | reverse complement strand
GCGCGTCACTTCGTGCCCACCACGGAACTCTGGCGTGATCATTGGTCCCCAACAGCCGGGAGGGACAACACAACGGATGTGCCCGCCGTCCTTAATCGTCGCCGCGAAGCCCAGGCTTGGGCCAACGAGACCACCGGTATACTCATCTACAAAGACTTCGTTCTTGATGTCACTGTCCATTGTCTGCATGAGAGTTTCTCCTTTCGCCATACCGGCTGAACACAAATAATAGTCATTATAGGGGAGCGCCACACGGCAAGATCTATAATGGCAACGCACATACGTTGTGGAAACTACTCGGGGCAGCTACTATTACGCTCTAATAACAATGTACCGAAGAGTATTGACAAAGTCAACACCTCAAGCAAGCTGGGGCACTATCCTCAAGGGGAAAACAGGCTCCGCTAAAAACATACATTATTAACGAAATAAAACCAATTAAAAAAGCATGACTACCTTCTTTTCATACACTACAAGTTTATTGTTCTGGTGATTACCCAGAAGTCCGCAATAGATCCAAAGCTCGCGCTCAGGATGACAAAACTCCTGGCTGTCATCCTGAGCGCGAGCTTTGGATGTGTGGCGCGCATTCGTCCAGCAGACCTGACTCACGTAGCCTTGCGGACTTCTGGGTAATCACCAGAATTGTTGACTTGATAAATTCAGCCATTTGTGCTAAAATTTTATTTTGTGATGAGATTGAGTCGTATGACAAGCTCATGCACTTCACTTATCTGGCGCACATGAACTCCGCGTGGCACAAAAGAAGCCGACTATAGTAAGACTAGAACACTTTACTGAGGGAACCCTTCGTCCTCGTAGGCCGTCTTCCTGAAGCATCTCACATTCACAATTGGACAAGACCATGCTGAGATCGTGAGACTCTATGCAACAATGATGATGCATTCCATCGAAAGGAGAACAAAATGGCAGATAATAGTTGTGTTGCCTATGTGGAGCCAGGAAAGGTCGAAGTCAAAAACATCGACTATCCGAAGCTAGAGTTGCCGGAACAGAATCGCAAATGCGATCACGGCGTCATCCTCAGGATCGTAGCAACCAATATTTGTGGCAGTGATCAACATATGGTGCGTGGCCGCACCACCGCTCCTAAGGGCCAAACCCTGGGACACGAGATCACCGGTGAGGTCATCGAACTTGGTCGCGATGTCGAGTTCATCAAGAAGGGCGACCTCGTCTCCGTACCGTTCAACATTGCCTGCGGGCGCTGCCGCATGTGCAAATCGGGCAATACCGGAGTCTGCCTCAACGTCAACCCTGCCCGCCCTGGTGCCGCTTATGGCTATGTCGATATGGGCGGCTGGGTAGGTGGTCAGGCTAACTACGTCATGGTGCCCTACGCGGACTGGAACCTGTTAAAGTTTCCCGACAAAGACCAGGCCATGGCGAAGATCAAGGACCTGACCATGCTCTCGGACATCTTCCCAACCGGATATCACGGAGCCTTCACAGCGGGCGTGACAACGGGGTCGACAGTGTACGTTGCTGGCGGCGGACCAGTAGGCCTGGCTTGTGCCGCCTCCGCGCAATTGCTCGGCGCTGCCGTAGTCATCGTCGGCGATATGATCAACGAGCGGCTTGATCAGGCTCGCAGCTTCGGTTGTGAAACCATCGATCTCAAACAAAGCGGCGAACTGCCCGACATGATCGAGCAAATCGTCGGTGAGCCAGAAGTGGATGCAGCCGTTGACTGCGTCGGCTTTGAGGCACGCGGTCATGGGGCAGGGGCAAGCGAGGCCCCAGCCACTGTGCTCAACGATGTCATGAGCATCACACGCGTTGCCGGGCGCGTCGGTATCCCGGGTCTATATGTGACAGGCGACCCAGGCGGGATCGACGAGAACGCCAGGATTGGCCAGCTGGGTGTCCGCATCGGTCTGGGTTGGGCCAAGTCCCTCTCCTTCACCACCGGTCAGTGCCCCGTCATGCGCTACCATCGCCAACTGATGAATGCGATCCTCCACGACAAGGTGCAGATCGCCAAGGCGGTTAACGCCACCGTCATTTCTCTTGAGGATGCCCCCCAGGGCTATAAGGACTTTGACAAGGGCGCTGCTAAGAAATTCGTCCTCAACCCGAACAACATGATTCCCGTCTAGCCAACAAGCTAGCGGACAATTACGAGCTATAGCAGAAGAGGTCATGAACGCTGTTCGTGGCCTCTTCTGCTCTTCCCTTGGTACTCATTTCCGAACCTCGTGAGACTCGACAGCCACTCTTGCCGCCTTAATCCGGTCTACAGCTTCGATGAGGTCCCGTAGTTCGACACGCTCTTTCCCATATCGAGCACCTCTTACCGCCGCATCAACAACTGCATTTCTTATATCTCGGCCGCAGATGTCCTCAGCATACACTGCAAGTTGGTCAGGAGAGACGTTCTCTGCCACTGGCAGCTGTGGCACAAGATGTCTACGCCAGATCTCTCGTCGGCATTGTTCGTCTGGTAGCGGGAAATGGAGATGGCGGACCCGCGTCTCAAACGCCTTGTCATAGTTCTCGACCAGGTTCGTTGCAAAGATCACCACACCGCGAAACTCCTGAAGGCAGATGAACAATTGGCTGCGCATCGAGTTAATGGCCTGCTCAGATCCTTGTGTGACCTCTGTGAGCCTCTTGGAGAGCAGCGAATCGGCTTCATCGATAAAAAGGATCGCATCATCTCTCTCTGCTGCATGGAAGATCGCCTTGACGTTTTTGGGGCCCTCCCCATGAAACTTGCTCTCAATTTCCGCGTAACTGGCAATCATGATAGATCGATTGAGCCGGTGAGCGATGGCATGTGCCGCCAGCGTTTTCCCTGTCCCTGGTGGTCCATGAAAATTCAGGGCAGAGTGTGGAAAAGGTTGGATTCTCCTGAGCCCCCACTCATCGAAGACTTTGCGCTCTACCCGTATGACCTCGACGGCTGAGAGCAGATCTTCCATGAGAGCTTCAGGAACAACGAGCTGCTCGAAAGTAAAGAACGGTTGTTGCGCTTTGTATTGGAGAGCCCGTATCTCAATTGGCGGGTCGTCACTCGATCTCGTTTGATCTGTAGTTTCCGCCTCCAGGGAAGAACCCACATGTCCGTCAAGCAGGGCAGTAGTTGTCGCGATCGTAATCTTGAGATCCTTCAGACGTGTTTTATGAAGCAACTCAGTCACTGCGTGATGGAGCCGGGAGCGACAAAGAGCATCCACGGGTACAGGTATATCAGCGGGTATACCCTGAATGACAAGGTCAGAAGGACCATTCATTTCCTGTTCGCGCTCTGAGCCGTCAGGTATAATTTGTTCGGTCACAGCATACCGACCTGCACTTACCCGGTAGATAATGGCTCCTGCATCCTTCATCATGACAAAAAATTTATGCGTGTAGTTGGCCTGCTCTTCCTGGTCAAGCTGGAGTTCCATCAGGGACGGGTCAAAGTATTGCAGCGCTGCCTGGAGGCATTCTCGTCGTATTTGTTCTCGATCTTCCATTGTAGAACGCTCCTTCTTCTCTGAAGAGCACATAGCAAGGGAATATCTACAACGCCATTAAGAAGCATCCTCCACCTATCCTTTGATATCATTGTACCAGCTTTGTACACTAGCCCGAGGGCACCTAGGCTCGGCTCTCTATCCTTCTGCGGGAAAATGTAACGGGATTCTTAAGAGAGGCGCCAGCTACAGTGCTCAACTCCGTGATGGGTATCACGCAAGTCGCTGGTCGAGTGGGTATTCCTGGCTTGTATGTAACTGGCGATCCAGGCGGCATTGACGAGAACGCGAAGATCGGTCAACTTGGTATACGCATTGGTTTGGGCTGGGCAAAGTCCCTCTCTTTCACCACCGGTCAGTGTCCGATGATGCGTTACCATCGTCAGTTGATGATGGCAATCCTCAATGACAAGGTGCAGATCGCCAAGGCGGTCAACGCCACCGTCATTCCTTTGGAGGAGGCACCACAGGGTTACAAGGACTTTGACAAAGGAGCTGCCAAGAAATTCGTCCTTAACCCCCATGACTTGATTCCCGCCTGAGCAATGAGCTAGCGGACAATTAGCCGACAATCACAAACAAGAAGAGGTCACGGACCGTGTTCGTGACCTCTTCCTGGTTTTATGCAGAGAGACATTCCACTTCCGGAATAACTCACGATGTACGAGATATTAGATCGCAAATCAATCACAACTTCCGAACAAAGGTAATATATTTGTGGGAATTTATGGATTTTTTTGTTGAAAAATGTCTTCCGTAATGGTATTGTTCTTTTCAGGAGGGAGACCATGCGTGAGAATGGACATTATGTCAAGAGGCCATTGCAAGATATTAAATATCACGCTTGCCCGGTTGGGCACAAACGGGCTATCTTACTCGTAGATCTACTGACTGATACGATCCCTGAACTGGACAACGAAGGGAACAGGCAATATTATTGTCCAGTATGCCTGCGGATCTTTTCTGTAGGTTCTTCTGCCAAAAGAGCATAGCACGAAGGCAGCCAAAGATGTGGAACGTTGACTTATGTTGTCAACGTTCCACATTTTTATTGCTCCGCTTCTTCTGCAACTTCGAACAGGGGCTACATCATGGGCATGAAGCTGCAAGGAATGGAGTGTGCAGGGCTAGTGAAAACTTCGCTGGTCGAATTATCGAGCTTTGAAAAGTTTAGCAAAAGAGGTAAGATAATTATATCTTTTGAAAATGGTCTGAATTTCGAAGAAGATCAAGGAGGGACAATGACGACATCACCATCGGATAAAGGACAGCAAGGTGTAGGTATTGAGGGGAATGCTACGCCTGCTGGAGATTTCAAACAGCTATTGGAAAAAGAGACACGTTTTCCACCCCTACCTAATATCTTAGCAGCAGCCGATGTCAAGGATTACCAGGCTCTCTATGACGAGGCAGCCAGCGATTTCGAGGGATTCTGGGATAAGATCGCGAGAGAATTTACCTGGGTAAAACCGTGGACGCGCGTGCTGGAGGGTGAGGTACCGAAAACAAAGTGGTTTGTGGATGGGCAACTCAACATTACCATGAACTGTCTCGACCGGCATGCTAATGGCAGTCGGGCCAATAAGAGGGCTCTGATCTGGGTGGGCGAAGACGGGACAGAGCGCACATTTACCTTCAGCGAGTTGCTTGCATTGACCTGCCAGATTGCTAACGGGTTAAAATCACTGGGCGTGAAAAGAGGGGATCGAGTCTGTGTTTATTTACCACTTACACCCGAAGGAGTCGCCACCATGCTGGCATGTGCGAGGCTGGGGGCAATCCACTCGGTAGTCTATGCCGGCCTGGGAAGCAGCGCACTTCGTTCACGTATAGAAGATGCACAAGCACGGGTGGTGGTTACGACAGATGTTGGCTATCGTCGAGGCAAAATTACCCCACTGAAAGATATCGTTGATGACGCAGTAGAGGGACTCGACATCGTCGACAAGGTCATAGTTCACCGGCGTCAAACACCGGCAATTCCGTTGGACGGCAGCCGTGAAGTCGATTTTTACGAACTTTGCGGGTCACAGCCAACTACGTGTGATGCCGAGGTAATGGAGTCTGAAGACCCTCTCTTTATTCTCTATACATCGGGCTCAACAGGGACACCCAAGGGCTGTTTGTATGTCCACGGTGGCTATATGGTTGGGACGGCATATTACACACGATTGGCGTTCGACCTCAAAGAGGATGACATCTACTGGTGTATGTCCGATATTGGTTGGATTGTTGGACATTCAACGATGGTTTATGGTCCATGGTCCAATGGCACGACTGTCCTGATACGGGAAGGCTCGCCAGATTATCCCAATCCGGGCATCGCCTGGTCAATTGTGGAGAAATATGGCGTCACCAAGATGTTTACCGCACCGACCGCAGTGCGCATGTTTATGAAGTTTGGTCCCGAGTATCTCAGGGCTCACAACCTCGACAGCCTACGCATTGTTGTCTGTGCAGGTGAGCCACTCAATCCAGAAGCGCACCTGTGGGCAATGGAACATATTGGGAGAGGGAAAGCGGCTGTCTTAGATAACTGGTGGCAGACGGAGACAGCCGGGCCTACGATTGGTACACTGCCATGCATGGAAATCCATCTTGGTCGCGCAGGGAAACCGCTGCCCGGCTATAAAGCCCATATACTTAACCGCGAGGGAAAACCTGTGCCACCATACCATGGCGGTCTACTGGTGCTGGAAGGCGTCTGGCCGCAGATGTTCCGCACAATCTGGGGCAACGAGGATCGGTATATGGAATACTGGCGCATTATACCGCCCTATTACACGGTCGGTGATGTTGCGACATACGATGAAGATGGCTACATCGCTGTGCTCGGCCGCTCTGACGATGTGATGAATGTGGCAGGGCACCGCATCGGAACAGCCGACGTAGAAAGTGCGCTGGTCAGCCATACTGCCGTAGCCGAAGCAGGGGTTATCGGGAAGCCCGATCCACTCAAGGGCGAGTCTATCAAAGCCTTTGTGACACTAAAGGTTGGGTATACTTCCAGCGACGATCTCAGGATAGAATTGATCGAGCATGTACGGCGCGAACTTGGGCCTATCGCAACACCTTCCGAGCTGGAGTTTGTTACAGGGCTGCCCAAAACACGCTCAGGCAAGATTATGCGCCGGGTGATCAAAGCTCGTGAGATGGGCGTAGAGCCGGGTGATCTCACTACTATCGAGGAATAGAGTTTTTTCGAATGTTCTCACAGTAATGGAAAGGAGGTTCCCAAATGGGAACAATTGATGGAGCAGTTGTCGTAGTCACGGGCGGGGCAAGGGGTATAGGGCGTGCTATAGCCGAGGAAATAGGACGTGAGGGGGCAAGGGTGGTAGTAAATTATGCTAAGAGCAAGGAGGCTGCTGAAGACCTGGTGGCCCAGCTCCAGCAGAACGGATCACCAGGGGCCGTAGCGATTCAAGCTGATGTGTCGGATGCCGCACAGGCAGCCAAGCTCATCGAAGAGACCCTTCAACAATTTGGCCGGATAGACGTGCTGGTCAACAATGCTGGTATAAATGTTGATCGCTCGTTGAAAAATCTCACTCCTGAGGACTGGGATAAGGTCATCAAGAATGATTTGAGCAGCTACTTTTACACGACGAAAGCAGCGCTGCCCCAATTCACGCAGCAGAAGAGCGGCAAGATCATCAACATCAGCTCTGTGATTGGCCAGATGGGGAACTTTGGCCAGGCTAACTATGCAGCCGCCAAAGCTGGCATAATTGGTTTGACCAAAACGGCAGCGCTGGAGCTGGCTCGCTCCAATATTACGGTCAATGCCATCTGTCCCGGTTTTATAGCGACGGAGATGTTCGAGTCGATGCCAGATAAGGCGAAGGAGGCGGTTGTGGCTCGGATACCTCTCGGCCGTGTCGGTACGGCTCATGAGGTGGCTCGCGCTGTTCGCTATCTCATTGTAGATGGGGATTATATTACTGGCGCATCGCTCAATATAAATGGAGGCCTTTACTTGCAGTAACCGTTCTGGAGATGTGCTGGGGGTATCTGATTCCTCATCGCTTCGCTCTTCGCAATGATGTTTTTCATGAGTCATCCCGAAACGTGAGGATGGCAGAGGTTATCGATGATAATCTCTGCCATCCTCACGTTTCGGG
>MNIY01000122.1 GCA_001919995.1 Ktedonobacter sp. 13_1_20CM_4_53_11 | reverse complement strand
TGAGCACGCGGCGCACTGTCAAGAAGGAGTGGCAGGCGGCGTGGCTGCTGCGAGCTATCACCTGCATTGATCTGACTACCCTGGCGGGTGATGATACCCCTGGCAATGTGCTGCGCCTGTGCGCCAAGGCCCGCCAGCCTGTGCGCCAGGAAATACTACAGGCGCTGGGAGTCAAGGATTTGAACGTGCAGGTTGGAGCGGTGTGTGTTTATCATAACCTGGTGCCTGTCGCGGTCGATGCTCTACGCGGTTCGGGCATCCCCGTCGCTGCCGTCTCGACGGGCTTTCCCGCGGGGCAGAACCCTATGGAGCAGAAATTGGGAGAGATTGCCGCGTCGGTAAAAGCGGGGGCAACGGAGATTGACATCGTGATCTCACGCGCTCACGTGCTGACTGGTAACTGGCAGGCGCTGTATGATGAGGTACGCGCCTTTCGCGCAGCCTGTGGCGATGCGCATATGAAGACTATACTCGCCACGTATGAACTTGCCACGCTGCGCAATGTTGGCATGGCCAGCCTGATCTGCATGATGGCGGGGGCCGACTTTATCAAGACTTCTACCGGCAAAGAGCCCGTCAACGCCACACTACCTATGGGGGTCGTCATGGTACGTGCTATACGCGATTATTATGAGCAGACCGGCTATAAAGTCGGCTTCAAACCGGCAGGTGGTATACGCAGCGCCAAAGAAGCGCTCGATTGGTTGATTTTGATGAAGGAAGAGATAGGTAACGATTGGTTGAACAACACGCTTTTCCGCATTGGCGCCAGCGGCCTGCTCTCTGATATCGAACGACAGCTTTCGTACTTTGCCACCGGGCATTATGCAGCGGCACACTATAACCCCATGGTTTGAGAGAAGGAGGCCCCACGTGAACGTAATGGATATTTTTGAAACCATGGAGTATGGACCCGCGCCAGAATCGGCTACTCCGGCCTTGCAGTGGATCAAGGAGCACCAACCTTTTGGCCTCTTTATCAACAACCAGTGGGTTGTTCCTGCCAGTGGGCAGTACCTGGAGAGCATCAATCCGGCGAATGGGAAACCGCTGGCACAGGTTGCAGCCGCCAATAGCGCCGATGTCGATGCTGCCGTGGCAGCCGCCCGTGCAGCTTTTGAGAGCTGGGGCAAGGCGCCGGGTCATGTGCGTGCGCGCTACATGTATGCCATCGCGCGTCATATCCAGAAACACTCGCGCCTGCTGGCGGTACTGGAGTCGCTGGACAATGGTAAAACTATCCGCGAGACACGCGACCTGGATATCCCGCTCGTCGCGCGCCACTTCTACTATCACGCGGGTTGGGCGCAGCTGATGTCCTCGGAGCTACCGGGCTATGAACCCGTTGGCGTGGTAGGCCAGATTATCCCCTGGAACTTCCCCTTGCTCATGCTGGCCTGGAAGATTGCCCCGGCCCTGGCAATGGGGAACACGGTCGTGTTGAAACCGGCCCGTTACACCTCGCTGACGGCCCTCAAATTCGCCGAAATTGTACAGGAGGTCGGGCTTCCTGCCGGTGTAGTCAACATCCTGACAGGAGAGGCTTCCCAGGTTGGAGAGGCACTGGTGCGCCATCCCCATGTGAATAAGATCGCCTTTACCGGCTCGACCGATGTGGGGCGTAGTATTCGCCGCGCTACAGCAGGCTCGGGCAAAAAGCTTTCGCTTGAGTTGGGCGGTAAATCCCCCTTTGTCGTTTTTGATGATGCCGACCTGGATAGCGTGGTAGAGGGTGTAGTGGATGCCATCTGGTTCAACCAGGGTCAGGTGTGCTGTGCGGGTTCGCGTTTACTCGTGCAAGAGGACGTTGCGGACAGCCTGATCAGCAAGTTACGCGTCCGTATGGAGAAGCTCCGTCTTGGCGACCCACTGGATAAAGCAGTAGATATGGGGGCGATCGTCTCTCCAGGGCAGCTCAAGGAGATTCAACGCCTGGTAGCACAGGGTGTCGAAGAAGGTGCAGACATGTGGCAGCCCTCGTGGGCGTGTCCAACGGAAGGGTATTTCTTTCCACCAACGCTTTTCACCAATGTTTCTCCCGCGACAACTATTGCCCAGGTGGAGATCTTTGGCCCGGTGCTGGTCTCGATGACGTTCCGCACTCCTGCCGAAGCGGTTGCGCTCGCCAACAATACGCGCTATGGGCTGGCTGCCAGCGTATGGAGCGAGAACATCAACCTTGCGCTGGATGTTGCGCCTAAAATAAAGGCTGGCAGCGTGTGGATCAACTGCACCAATATGTTCGATGCTTCGAGCGGTTTTGGCGGCTACCGTGAAAGCGGCTTCGGTCGCGAGGGTGGCAAAGAAGGTCTGTACGAATATGTGCGGCCAGCATGGGAAGCTCGGGAGAGGTCAAAACAGGCCTCATCTACGAACGGAGCAGCCACACCAGGCGATAAAGCCTTGCATGGGACGCAGCCTGTGCTATCTGGAGATGATGACGAGCAGGCAAACGGCCATAATGTGTGGCGAGCCGGTGATGAAAACGGCGTTATGGCTGCGTTACCTCCTATCGATCGCACGCCCAAAATGTTTATCAAGGGTAAGCAGGTGCGGCCTGACTCAGGCTATAGCCGTGATGTCGTCGATCCTCAGCAGCGCGTCATCGGCCAGGTGGGGGAAGGCAATCGCAAAGATGTCCGCAACGCGGTAGAAGCCGCCCATGCCGCCAGCGGTTGGGCTGCTGGAACGGCGCATAATCGCGCTCAGATCCTCTATTATATCGCGGAAAACCTGGAGGTCAGAGAAAATGAATTTGCGCGCCGCATTGTACAGCAGACGGGACGCCCACTGGCGGACGCCCACGAAGAGGTGCAGGCAGCTATAGCGCGCCTCTTTAGTTATGCTGCCTGGGCCGACAAGTATGAGGGTGTCGTCCATCGTCCACCGTTGCGCGGCGTTGTGCTGGCGATGAACGAGGCTATCGGCGTGATCGGCATGGCCTGCCCGGACGAGTATCCTCTGCTCGGTTTTATCTCGCTGGTTGCTCCCGCCATAGCCATGGGCAACACGGTGATTGTGATCCCCTCGCAGCAGGCTCCACTCAGCGCTACCGACTGCTACCAGGTTTTTGAGACCTCAGATCTGCCTGATGGGGTGGTGAATATCGTCACGGGCGAACGTGATGCGCTCTGCCAGGTATTGGCCGATCACGAAGATGTCGATGCGATGTGGTACTTTGGCTCGGCGGATGGCAGTAAACAGGTTGAACTGGCTTCGGCCGGCAATATGAAGCGCACGTGGGTCAACTATGGTCATGCGCGCAACTGGCTGGATTCGCAGCAGGGTGAGGGTGAAGAGTTTTTGCGCGAGTCCACGCAGGTGAAGAATATCTGGGTGCCCTATGGGGAGTAAGTAACAGCCTGTTCGACAAACAGCGCCTATTGAGGAGGTCTCTACACAATCTCTCACTAATCTTTGGTTTCGACGACACAGAGCGGAACATTTTCACTGCTTTCAACGTGGATGACGCGATAGGCGGAGCTAGCACCATTCTCCCACGTCGGTGCCACATAAAAGTCAGGCTGCTGTGTATCAACGTGGAAATTACCTGGCAGATAGAGCATAATGAGTTGTTCAAAATAGGTAATGCCTTGCACTGATGGATTGTGTTTTGTTGTGTACTGTTGATAATGCTGCGCCAGCCATTGTGCACCAGCCTTATCACATGATGCCCAATAGTCAATCTCGTACTTGTTCGCAGATCCAGGAAGGCCGCCGACGACAGGACTGAAATAGATGTATTCGTATTTTCTCGCCTGGATCGCACCCCATTGATAACCCACCAACTGCCTAAGAACACAGCGAGAATACCATACCAGATCACTGCTGTTACTCTAATGGACGCAGCAAAACCAATGCAGAAACCGACGAGCGCGCAGTACCAGAGAAACCGTTTGCTTTTCCAATGCTTCACTAGATGAATGAATTGAGATCTTGCCGTTCGTAACGTTTTCGTAACACTTTTGAGACGGTGAGATGATATGCTGAGAGCTAGATAAACGCTGCCACAATGTATGAATGCGGCGTCTCGATCAATTGCAGGATCAGCATGTGTGCAAAGGGGAGCAAAGCGATGATCCTGTAACCGGGTCCCACAATTGTCCAGCGCAGGCGTCTGAAAAAGCGAGCACAACATCTGAAAGGAGTATGCCCATGGGACAGGATGCAGGAATCACGTCCTCTGCGGAAGGTGGAGCACAACGTATGGCTTTACAGAGCACTCTCGCTGAACAATCATCACCTGCTTCTTTGAAGGGAGAGGTAGAATGCGGCACGCTGACTATCCCAGCGCTCGCAGCGCAGTGCTTGAGGGAAACCGACAACTTTCGTCGGGGTGAACTATGCACGGATACCTGTAGCGTCGAGTTGGTACGCAGGGCGACGATCCAAGAGGTCCAGGAGGCTCGGGCATGGGTGCAACACTGCTTCGGTGAAGTAGTACGCGGCTGGCTACGGGGCCATCCCAGCAGAGAGGCTGCCTGCCGCCTGGAGAGCGAAGAGAACTATATTGCTCAGACATTTGAGCGCTTCTGGCAGGCGACCGCGTTGACCCAACACGTGGAATTCAGCACTCTTGCTGGCACGTTGCGGTACCTGCGCGCGAGTCTGAATGGGGTTATCGTGGATATGCTGCGGACGGTTGCGCGGCCAAGAGAAGTCTCATTGCCGCAACCAGGAGCGCCAGAAGAACCACACATGCGAGACACGACCAACAGCAGCGAGATCTGGGAGGTCTTACAAACGATGCTGCCTGACATGCGGGAGCAAAGGGTGGCCTACTTGCTCTTCCACGGTGGGCTCGAGCCCAGGGAGATTGTCCGTTTCTGTTCTCAGGAGTTTCCTGACATACAGGAAGTCTACCGCCTGCGCTGCAAGATTCTGGAGCGATTGCTCCACAATGTTGATCAACTTCGTTGGCGGCCCACCATGGTCCAGGGAGTTCGATGAGGTCATGATGAATATGATGCATGAGTGACAAAAGAGCTGGATTGTCCGTTCTACTTTTATAGCAAACTCAGCTTTTTTCCTACTTAATGTCTCAAAGGAGAAGCGCATGCTTCATTTCATCATTCACAGTACTGTCCTCGCAGATGGCATCACTATCAGGTTTGGCAATAATGCCTGGACTTTTAGTAGCAATTTCATCGTGTACCTGATCGTTGGGGCGGTTGTCGGACTTGTTGCCGAATTCCTCGTTGGCTGGAGGCTCCCGTTTGGAATCTTCGGCGCGATCGTCGCTGGCCTTATAGGTGTCTGGTTGATGACACAGGTCATTGTTCTGACTGGTGTTGGTGATATCACGGTTGCTGGCGTCCCCATCCTCAGGGCGTTGATTGGTGCAATTATACTGGTAGCGCTCTGGCACATGTTGACCTACCGGACGTGGCGTCCCCGCCGCCGTTATTACCAAGGTCGTTATAGAGAATAGCGCCTATAGTGGGTTCACTTGCTATCATCGGCGAAGACCGTGTCACCGACGCGTAATGTTAAGTTGTTTTGCAGTCCTTCCAGGTGGGCGTAAAAGCCACGTGTGCCGCTATCGAGAAACTGTAGTGTTTCCTTGAGCGGTTACTTTCCAACGACATCACGCAGCTCGTTTACGACCTGCTCCAATTGTGCCGCAGCCTTGGTGGCCGAAGTAGCTCCCGTTGCTAACTGCTCGTTAACCTGTGTCGTCACTTTGAGCGCTGTAGACAATCTCTGGTTACTGGTGGTTTGATATTGCGCCGCATTTTCGATATACTGTGCCGTTCTGGTCATCTGTGTCAAAGCCTCTTTAGCCGTGCGTTCGTCAAGTTGATGCCAGTGATTGGCTAATTCTGTGCCATAGTCGTTCATGCGGTGTGCTGCAACCCTGGTGGCGTCAGTATAATATTGAACGGACTTTAGACCTACCTGCGATGAATCTACAACCCACGTCTGTTCGGTGGCTGCGCTCTGCTGCCTGGTTGCCAGTATTTTCAGGGCCTCACTATTACCGCGCAGGTACTCGACAGATTTCAAGATAGGACGTGTGATGCGTCGCCCAACGCCTACTCCAACGAGCGCGGCGATCACCAGCACGGCAGCGGCAATACCAATGGTAATGAACAACTGCTGGTTAGCTACTGCCGTCACGGTGCTGACCGGACTGAGGACGAAGTAGGTCCAGGGAACAAATTTCGAGTTTTGCCGGACCACTTGAAACGTCTCGCTTTGCTGCGCAGGCGTCATTTGAAATGTTTGTGGTTGATTGTCACCTGCCTGGGTTTGCGCAAGGGTCTCATCAGCAATAACCGGGACTGGTTGCTGCGTGCCAAAGCGTTTTTCGCCCGAAATCAGTGACTGTGCCTGCGGTGAAACCGGTGAAATTGCCGAGAAAAGACGCGAAGGCTCTGCGTCGGCTATGCGAACTCCATTCTCATCGAGGATGAAGGCATAACTTCCAGTGCCATTTGCCCCGCGGTCATTACCCACGATATCCCAAATGTAATCGATAAGCAAGGAAGCGCGTACAAAGCCCAGCAATTTTTTTTGCGCGGCAACGATTACGGGACTGTAAATATCAACCGAAGCCTTTTTGATTTTAGGATCGTAATAGACCGCTGAGATCAGTGACTTACCAGATGTTACTGCCTTCAGGTACGCTGGTGGCACCATAAATTGCCCGTGGGCTTGAGGAGGAGCAGGATAATACAGGCGAATTTTTCCCTGCGGATCAAAGAGAGACCAGTTTATGTAGCGATGGTCACGATAACTGCCGGCGACCAGTGCATAGATAGCATGAGTGGCGAGGTCCTGGTTTCCGGGGGGAGAAGCCATAAAAGTTTGTAATGAAGGAACCTGGGTCAGTGTCGCAGCATCCAGCGATCGTTCGGTCAAATAGGTGTCAATTAACTGTGTCCTGGACCTGGCATCATTTGCCATTACGGTATTTGCCTGGGAAGTGAGAGTTGGACGTGCCAGTAGTTCGCTACTGGCAACGACAATGAGTAGCGGCAATAGGGCTGCCAGCATCAGTAGTAATGATACGCGAACCGACAGCGAGAGCCGTCCCCTGCGATGTTGCTTGAAATCTGGTTCTTGATACATGAGCTATCCATCCTTTGTAGTTCTACTATCGTTGGATGAGGCCAGCCAGTTCTAAATCATTGAGTAATCGCTGTACTTCATCCTGTTCACGACCCATCAAGCGCACTAACTCCTGGATACCACGATAACCATCTATTAACAAAAACAAATGCCGGTGGGCGCGGGAAAGCCCTATTTGATCGATCATATGCAGCGTCTCCTCAATTTGCCTGGTGCGGTTTGGTATGGTGCCCCAGGGCTCGAGTCTCACAGGTGAATGTTCTTTCCAATGATTTACCCCGCCGCCTACGTTCCCGTTTTGTGATGATTTCCACTGGTCTCTGGGTGCTGGCTTTAGTGCTGTCAGACCTCCAGTTGTATTTGATAATTTACCGGTTATGGGACCGCGGGTCGGTGCTGTCGTTTCAGCAGAAGTCGTCGGAGTAAACGCAAAGAGACAGGGGCCCCAGGTGTTAAGCCAATTGAATGCATCTATGCCAGTATATTTCCCAACCTGTGCTTCTCTCGCCTGTCCGTTGACAAACGTAATCGCACCTTCCTCGAAGGTGATGCCTTCACCCCGTTCAACTGTCAGCAAGCCAGATTTTTTCCCGAGTTGAATTACCTGGATGACGTTGGAGAGCCGATCTGTTGCCGTTTCCCGCTGATGTGGCATGAATGTACTACTCCGTCGTATGATGGGGTTCTCCTTAGAAACTGTACAAAGCTATTTAAACTGTAATTATGGTTCAGTTGTACACAAGTTATCTGATGATATCACAAAATATACCCTCTTACAAAAATGCTATGCCTTTTTGGTATGATGGCTGATTATGTGTCATGTCGTGCCATGATTATCCAGCTCTATCTTTGCACTTTTTAATTGCCTACTACATGTTGTGGCAAGAGATGAGCTTCAAACACAAGATGTAGTAGACAAAGTTCTATTGAGCTGACAATAACCAAAAACTGCAAAGAAAGAGATCCAAAAAAGGAGTACTTTTTGGTAGTACAGGATACTTTTCACCCTCTTCGACCGTGCAGTACAGTATAAAAACTGTGTTATTATACGAGTAATCATCTTAGAACTTGTGCGCTTGTGTATCCCATGCTATACTTCATGGGCGTCGGTCGAGAAAATGAGTAATCATACTGGAAGCAGGGAGCTATTGTCGATGGAGCCTCGAAACCGTCCTCAATCAACAGGCCCACAGCCTGGCCGGGGGGGGCAGGGTGATAGCGCGCAGGAGGATTCACAACGGGGAACTCTCCAGCTATATTCAATTAATGAACTGGCTCGTTGTTGCTCTGATGAGACAAATAAATTCTTGCGGCAGAATGTTTCCAATGATCGCTATTGCCTGGAATTATTTCGCCGTGCCATTGTACAACGAGATGATGATGCCTGGGCCTGCATATACCAGCAGTATGCGCCGCTCGTGTTGACCTGGGTAACACAACATCAGAGCGCTGCACCTATTTTAGGGCAGGATGGCAGTGCTCCGCTCGTCAATGCCGCCTTTGCCAAATTCTCTCAGGCGCTTTCTCCCGCTAAAATGGAGAACTTCGACTCGCTGGCCGCTATTTTGAAATATCTCAAGATGTGCGTGCACAGTGTCGTGGCTGACGAGGTGCGCTCGCGGCAGTCTCGACAATATGAGGAGACATTGGAGTTAATAGAGCACGAACCGGCCTCTGATGATCCTGCTGACGATGTTGTTTCAAATATTTCCGCTCAGGGCCTGTGGCAGGTCATTCAAGAGGAACTTAATGGCGAAGATGAGCGCGTATTGATCTATCTTGCCTATATTCATGGTATGAAACCGAGTGAGATAAGTAGCCAGAATCGCAAGCTCTTTCCTACCGTGGATGATGTCTATCGTATCAAACGCAATGTTTTGGAGCGTTTACGCCGTAATCGTCGTTTACAATTGCTCTTCAAACATCAACATCCCTGAGTCAAGACATTACGTGCCCTGGAGTGAAATGCAAAAAAAGGATTGAACTTCGTTTATTGGTGTAAAGAGGACAAGAACATTCCTGGTAGAGAGCAATATGCCGGTGGCACTGGGGAGAGTCATTCACATATTGCACAGATATCTACTCTTAGCCTTGTTGGTTATGTAGTGTCATATGGCGTAAAGTGAGCTATTGCTTTTGCATAGCAACGCAAGAATGCTGGCCAAACCGTATGTCACTCGGCAGGTACCCGGTCATTTGATGCAGCGACAGTAAACAGAATACGTATATAAAGTATGAGTTCGTCATACCCATTCTTATTACATGTGCTTGCTGCATCTCAGGATCTTTGGACCTGTATCCTATGTGATCTAAAGGAAACGCTCATGGAGTGTAGTGAACCCGGTGCTATTCGTGATGAAGAACTGTTAGCGTATCTCGCGGGAGAGAAGGTACGCCCGTTCGTTGAGCAGCATATTGCGCGTTGTCAACGCTGCGCAGCTCAGCTAGCAGACTATGAACGAATAGAACTTGTGCTAACAAGCAAACTTTTCAGGTTTGATTGTCCACCTAGCCACGTGCTCGGTGAATACCAGCTGGGAATGCTAAGTAAAGAACTTACTGCCGCAGTTGATAACCATCTGAGTCTGTGCTCGCTTTGCTCGGCTGAGGTGGCAACACTGGCAGGATTTCTTGAGAACGACCAGGCGCGCACTGAACCTGTTGCCGTTCCAGGTATACCTGTTCAAACCTCCTCCCCAAATAATAATCATAGTTCTGTGCCGAGTGCTAAAAGTGTCCTTGATCACCTGCAGAATACTGCTAATGCAGGCGTGCGGAGAATCATCGCGACCCTTTTGCCACCGCAACCACGCCTGGCCTATCAGCGTGATACAACACAGGTAGGGCTTTGGCCGCGCAGCTATAGCGCGGAAGATGTCAGTATCTCAATCCAGGTGGAACGAGAAGCAAGTCGTAGAGACACTTTACAATTGATAGGCTTTGTTACCCGCCAGCATGAAGCTTTGCAGTCGCTGCAGGGAACGCAGGTACAACTGATACCGCAGGATGTGTCTCATGCCGCTATGGCGTTTACGCAACATATCGATGAATTGGGTAACTTTGTCTTCTCATCGATTGCTCCTGCGACATACGCATTGGAATTGCAGTTTCCCTGGAGTACCATCGTAGTCGATCAACTGCCGGTTACTCTGCAAGATTGATATGGTGATCAGTATTCTATCTATCTTGCTATGTTAAACGCACAGGGTGTGTCATAGTAACTCATTGTGATGTATGATGTGTTAAATATGTCTAAAGATATGGAAGCAGGCGGGTAACTAGAAAGGTACGGGCGACCGCGAGAGCCGCCCGGCTGGCAATGAACGATAGGCCCGCTAAAATGCTGTACGTTTGCAATTGTCGGAAACTTGACCACTATGACACCTCAAGAATTGCTGGCCGAACTTCTACTCAAGAACGAGAGAGAAGGGTGGCAACTGCTGCAAACTTGCATGCATACCTTTGATAACTCCTCTATTGCTCTCCTGGTTGAACTCATCAAACGCGAAGCAGACCGCCAGTGGAATAATAATGCGCAGCTATCTTTTGTGCTGGCCGGTTATATCCTTACTATTGGTGATCTAAGAAACAACAAAGCATATCACGCCCTTGGTCTAATGGCTCGCGGTGATGCCTTACGGCGTATGGATCGCGACGAGGACGCACTGCCATTTTTCGATGCCTCCGGGGAGGAATTCAAAGAGGTAGGGGATGAAGTTGGCTGGGCGCGCACCCGCATAGGAAGAATCAGCGCGTGCCTGCAACTGAATCGTACGAGCGAGGCATTACGTGATGCCACCGCAGCACGTGAAGTTTTCATGCGCCATGGCAAACTGCTGCGCGCGGGACAAATCGATGTCAATGCCGCCATCGTCAACTACGAGTTAGGTCAATATGACCAGGCGCTCCGACTCTTCGACCGCGCCATTGAAACCTACGCACTGCAAGGTGAAGGTGTCGAACTGAACGTTGCTCGAGCCCGCGGCAATAAAGCCATTACGCTGGCGGCTCAGGGCAAATTTCGCGAGGCTGTGGCACTCCACGAGCAGGCACGTGCAACTTTTGCCGCATATGGTGGGCAGGAAGTTTCGGTAGCGCGAGAAGAACTCAATATTGCCCAGATTTACGCTTCACAGGGGCACTACAGCCAGGCACTGCTGCTCTTCAGTCGCAGTCGCACCATATTTCTACAGCATAATTTGCCATTTCAAGCAGCGGAGGTAGCCCAGCAAATATGCCTCTGCCTGGTGCGTTTGAATCGTGCTCGTGAAGCATATGAGCTCGCGGCGGAAACGGTGACTTTCTTCCGCAGGTCACCGGGGCATCGCCACAACCTGGCGTATTCGCTCATGTACCAGGCAGAGGCGGCCACGCTTGAAGGGAATTTTGGCGATGCCGATGTGATGCTCAATGAAGCCAGCATCATCCTGGAAGAGGGGGGCTTTATGGCCCTGGCATCTATTGTGCGACTACAACAGGCCGAGCTCTACTTTGCCGGGGGACAGCTCGATGCCAGCTTACGCGAGGCTCAACATGTCGCGGACGCCTTTGCCGAGCAGGAGGCTCTGCCACAATTGGCGCGAACGGCTCTTTTACAGGCACGTATTGCTGCTACTACAGGAGATATCAGCACAGCGCGGTATCTCTGCGATCATGCCCTGGATATTGCGCAAGGCCAGGGACTGCTCGATCTAAAATATCGCTGTGATTATTTGCTGGGGCAGATTGCTGAACGGAGCGGGGACCTGGATGCAGCCGCTCGTTATTATGACCGGGCGGTGCAGGGTATCGACGAAGTGCAGAATCACCTGGTGCTGGACGAGCGCACCAGTTTCCTGGAAGATAAGGGGAATATCTACCAGCGCGCTATCATCCTGGCCATCAAACGTGACAATAAAGATCAGGCGCTGATCTATGTTGAAAAGGCCAAGTCGCGTGTCATCGGCGATTACCTGCGCAACAACATCGATATTCGCCTGCGGGCGGGTGACAAGGCGGGAGAGTCCATTCTTGAAGACCTGGCAAAGCTTCGTGAAGAGCAGGCCTGGTATAGCTCAATTGTCTATGAAGCTGAAAATGAAGCGAATCTCAGCGATACTGCCATCATGCGCATACGCGCGATTGCGCCAGCGCAGGCACGTAAAGAGATGCAACTGCGAGAGCGTCGTATTGAACACCTGCTAGAACAGATGCAACTGCGCCTGGCGGGTGACCTGGTATCTCGACAGCGCTCAAGCTGGACCAATAGTATTGTTACGACTCTCTGGCCAAAGCTCGATCAGGGTACGGCAATGCTGGAATATTACATTGCCGAGCAGGATCTCTATATTTTTCAGCTCACGCGCGAGGGGATCGATATACACGTTGCGCAGGGGGCCATACCCAAATTAGAGCGTCTACATGCTCTCTGGCGCGTCAACCTCGATCTTGCCGCCCAGGCTGCCGGCGCCCCCGACCCGGCGCAATCTTTTGCCGGCCTTGAGGAGAACAGCC
>MNIY01000134.1 GCA_001919995.1 Ktedonobacter sp. 13_1_20CM_4_53_11 | reverse complement strand
GCCTTCGCACTCCCCAGCTTCGACGACGAGGGTGTCTCGCCACGAGGCTTTCCCCCCATGCACAGGGAAGCCGATCGGGTCGTAAGCCACCGAATGTCCCGCTCCTGCCCCCGCATAATTGGCCATGGCCACCGCGACCAGGTTCTCGTAGGCACGTACCCGCAACTGGGCCAGATGCAGTGGGTCGAGGTCGCTGGCATTGGGGACGAGGATGAGTTCAGCTCCTTTGAGCATCAGAATGCGGGCGCTCTCGGGGAAGCCGCGGTCGTAACAGATCATCGCCCCGACCTTGAGCGGGCCTTGCGCCGTATCGAGGGTGCACACGGAAAAGTCGTCGCCAGGGGTCAGCGTGGCTTCCACAGGAGACCACTCACACAGGTGGACCTTGGCGTAGGTGAGCACGAGCTCCCCATGCCGGTCGAGAAGAGAGAGCGTATCGCGTGGTGTCCTGTTCCACTTCTCCAGATAGGTGAGGCCGATCGCCATGCCGAGTTCCCTGGCCAGGTCCCTGAAGTGGAGGATGAACGGGTCATCACGCCCGATGGCCTGGTCCGCCCAGAGGTCCTCAGGCTGTGGCTGCACCTCGTTGGCATTTGCCTCCTCGGGTGGCCACAACTCTGGTGCGCGCCAGAGTTCATCGGTTCCTTGCCAGCTGTTGGCCGGAGTGTACCCGACGTTCCAGAGCTCGGGGAAGAGGGCGATATCGGCGCCCATGAGCTGGGCGCGGCGACAGAACCGTTCGCCTTTGGCTTGGTTGGCATCCTGGTCATTGCCCTGCGAGGTCAACTGAAGCAGGGCAACTGTAAGCTGATTCATTGTTCGTTCTCCTTGCGTCTCGTTCATGCCCACAGTCTCGCTCGTGAGAGAGGACATCGTCCTTTTCCCTCACTTTCGCCTGGAGAGCCCCTCTGCTTCTTCGCAGGGTGCCTTTGCTGGAGGGGACGGACTTCCGTCTTTGTGTCTTGGCTTTGCTTGCCGTTTGCGGTAGGATGCAGGACACGTTGCCGCAACAAATCACATTTGGCCCGACCATCCATGCTGCCCTTGATCAGTTTGAGACGATTGACGTGTCCCTCGGTCGGACCATTGGGGAAGCTGCACGCACGGTGACCGCTACCTCAGTGGTCCGGCTTTCGTGCTCAATGAGCAGGTCGGGAAGGATGGTCATTGGGTCAAACTCGCATTCGGAAAACAGTTCTGAGGAAAAGGGTCCTTTTCTCCAGTATATCACATGTGGCAGCAGAAGCCTCTGGCTCCCTCGTCTGCCGAGTGGGATCTGGAGCGTCGGGTGCTTCTCACTTCCAAGTCGTTCCCGTTCCCTCCTTGTGCTGGCTACTTGGTCTATCTGTTCGAGCATGTAGAGAGAAAAGGACGAACTGAAGGTCTCTGAGCGCTGAGTGAAGATGCAGAGGAGGAATCGGCAAGGCAGCCATGAAGAGCGTGTTTGGGACAGCAGAGACAAGAGAGCCTGCACAGGGAGGAGATTTCGAGGTGAAAGAACAAAAATTATATTAGTAATAGTATGATGAATAAATAATCTCACCGGAACCGACGGATTTCGGCTCCTCTCTCACCAATTTTTCCCCTTTTCCTTGCCCCATCCGGAAAGCTGTCTCAAAAGCTCCAAGACCTTCTCACTGAAGATGAACAAGCTCAGTGAAGCACTCCTCCTCTGATACACCATCGCAGGCCCGGGCCAAGAAACCCGGCAGATGAGATCCCCTCTTTCGAATGGCCGACTGTGTTGAAACGTGTGCTTGAGAAGAAAGAATCTGTGCGCAACGTTGCAGATGACTCTGGGGTCTCACAGGAAACGATCCGGCGTGTCGTTCGTGCTGTTCATTGAGGCTCAAAGGCCTCTTTGAGAACAGATAGACCAAGTAGCCACCACAGGTGAGCGTCGTCATCGGTGTGATGCTCATCACGGCTGCGGTCTCCCTGTACGTTGTGGCGCAGACCCATGCGAATCCGCAGAACCAGACAGAGCTAGGCGCAAGCGCGCCGTATTCCGCGATTGATGGCATTGCTGTAATCAGATGGAACAGGCCGTCTTTCACATCCATGCCCATCTGTCCTTCTCCCTTGATGGGCAAGCCGTCGCTGTTCCCCAGGGGATCGGGATTGCACCAGATGGTTCCTGCTTGTGCTGGCTGCACACGCATACCAGCGATGGCGTGATCCATGTAGAGGCCCCACAGGTTCGTTCCTTCACCCTGGGGGATTTCCTCGACATCTGGAAGACGCAGTTCGCATCCCTGGGCTATCCCAACAAACTGGATATGTCCGAGGGATGGCAGGCATATGTCGATGGCAAGCCGTTCTCTGGCGACTTTCGGACCATTCCCTTGCAGGCGCATACGCTGGTGACCTTAGCCTACCACAGTCTCGGCATCCAGCCAGATAGCACCTTCAACTGGAATGGGCTCGAGTGTTTTGGAATCACCGGTTGCACGTGATGGTTCCTCGCGTCCCATGCGAAACAGGAATGCTGAAATACATTCCATTCCGCTTGTGCTTGCATTTCCTTGCCACTTCAGCTATACTCTAACCATGGTTACAGATAGTAACAACTATTGTCATAAAACGCAGTAGCAACAGGCCTGTGTGCAAGCGAGGAGGAAGCAGGTGGATCCATCGCCGGTGAACGAATCAACAGAAGTACCCACACCGAAGCAGGAGCCCTTTTCGCTCTGGCAGTTGGTGCGCTATTTCTTGCGCCTGGGGACACTCGGCTTCGGTGGCCCGGTGGCTCTGGTTGGGTATATGCAGCGCGATCTCGTCGAGGGCCGCGAGTGGATTGCCGAGGCTGATTACCAGGAGGGACTGGCCCTCGCCCAGCTCTCGCCGGGCCCGCTGGCTGCGCAACTGGCGATGTACCTGGGCTATGTTCGCTCTCGCATCCTGGGAGCAACCCTGGTGGGGCTGGCCTTTATCTGGCCATCGTTTCTCGCCTACAAGCTGACGACCAGAACCATTGGACGTGACCCTCTGCTCTGGGGGATCTACCTCGTGACGGCAGCGGTGACCATCCTCACGCAGACCGAACAGGTGCTGCTCTTCCTCGCCGCCGGTGTCCTGGTCTGGCTGGTCAAGACTCCTCCTCACGCGTTGTGGAAGTCCTGGAGCAAAGGGAAACCCGGCGTGACGAGTCTCTCGCCTCTGCCTTTGGCAGCCCTCCTGGCTCTGGGAGGAATGGCAGGCGGAACCTTGTGGACCATCTTCACCTTTTTTGTCTTTGCCGGGGCCTTCGTCTTTGGCAGTGGGCTGGCTATCATCCCCTTTCTCTATGGAGGCGTGGTGCAGGGGCACCACTGGCTCACCGACCGTCAGTTCGTGGACGCGGTGGCCGTCGCCATGATTACGCCGGGGCCTGTGGTGATTACGTCCGGCTTCATCGGCTTCCTGGTGGCCGGCTTCGCCGGAGCCTGTGTCGCGGCCCTGGGGACGTTTCTGCCCTGTTATGCGTTTGTGGTGATCGCCGCTCCCGCCTTCCGCAAGTACGGAAAGCGCCCGGCCATCGCGGCCTTTGTTCAAGGGGTCACCGCTGCCGCCATCGGCGCGATCACCGGGGCGGTCGTCGTGCTGGGACGACGCACGATTACGGACATCCCCACGCTGGCGCTGGCGCTCGCCACGCTGGTCCTCCTGTGGCGCTGGAAAAAGATCCCGGAGCCGTTCATCGTGTTGGGAGCCGCTGTCATCGGCCTGGCCGTGTACTCAGCGCTCCATCGCTAGGAGGGATGCTGCGTGGAAAAGCCGAAGGAAACATCGTGGGTGCTGCTCGTTTACAAAATCCCACGCGAGCCCACAGCCAGCCGGGCTGCCGTCTGGCGCAAACTCAAACGCCTGGGGGCGCTGCTGTTGCACGACGCCGTCTGGGTGTTACCTGCCACGCCCTGGACGCGCGAGCAGTTCCAGTGGCTGGCCGTGGAGATTGGCGAACTCGGGGGAGAAGCTTACCTGTGGGAATCCCACTTGCTCTTAAATGGGCAAGCAGACGCGCTGGTGCAGCAGTTCCAGGCTCGTGTGGATGCCGCCTACCAGGAAATTCTGGACGAGGTGGAGCAGGAGGATGCTGACCTCGTCGCGCTCTCCCGCAAGTATCAACAGGTGCGGGCGCAGGACTACTTTCACTCAGCGTTGGGGACACACGTGAGGGAACGACTGATGAGTGCAAGAGGAGGATTTGTCTCATGAAATGGGTGACCTGGGAGCAGGTGGGCGTGGACCGCATGGCCTGCGCCTGGCTGATCACCAAATACATTGATCCACAGGCGGAGTTTCTCTTCGTGCCTGCAGGACACAAGCCGCTGCCTGAAGGGGCGGAGCCATTCGATATCCCCGGTGTGCGGCTCTCCCATCACCGGGGGCACTGCACGTTTTACACCATACTGCGCGAGTATGATTTGCATGATCCCGTCTTGCAGCGTATCGCTCGCGTGGTGGATGAAGCTGACACCGTGCAGGATGTCATGCTGGAGCCAGCGGCAACTGGTCTGGACGTCATCTGTCAGGGTATTCGCCTGGTCAGTCCGAGTGATCTGGTCGCCCTGGAACGAGGACGGCTCGTGTATGATGCCCTCTATGCGCAGTTCGCCAGTGAACCAACCCAGGCGTAAAGAGGACGCACAAGAGAAGAAGAGAAGAAAAGCATGTCTACGAGCCCTTCGGTCTTTCCGTTTGTGCACTTTGCGCTCACTGCTGGTGCTGGTTGCTCTGCGCGCACGTTTCAAGGCGCTTCCGCTGGTCGATTGCCTGCTGGTCGCGGTGGTTGTTGGCATCTCGGTCCTGGTGTGGCGGTCAGCGGGCAATACCGGGGCGACTCCACAACGATCCCATTCCACCAGTGAGTCCCAATGACGTGCTGTGCCCCCTGGTGACGTATCTCTTTGTTGGCTTTTACGCGGCCTTCCGCCGTCCTGCCGACCCCATTCGCTTCGAGCAGGCGCGGGTGCTGCTCGCCCTGGTCTCCTTTGTCGTCAATGTGGTCACAATCTAGCTCGTAAAGAAGGAGCATGTCAATGGCAAGCACACTGGTCTTGCGCCAATATATTGACCTCCCGTTCCACCCGGAGGGAGACTTCGATCACGGCGATGTGTCGCTCTCCAACGGTTACGTCTTTATCGCCAATACCAAAGTCTCCACTGTCGAGGTTGTCGATGGGGAGCGCCTGGGCCACCTGGTGACGATTCCTGACTGTCCAGAGGCCAGCGGCGTGCTGGCGGCACAGGACGGCGCACTGATCTTTGCAGCAGCGCGTGGCGTGGGCAAGCTTCTGGTTATCGACGCCATGAGCGCTACGGTGATACGAACTGTTGCTGTAGGATCACGGCCCAATGGTCTGGCCTTTGACCCACTGCGTAAACACCTGCTGGTGGCTGATGTGCACGACAATACCGCACGGCTCATTGACCTGCAGGTCGGCCGAGTGATCGCGTCAGTACCGTTGCCCGGTCGGCCACGCTGGGCGGTCTATCACGCGGCAGGGGAGCGTTTTCTCGTCAATATCCGCGAACCGGCGGTGGTGGCAGTGCTCTCGGCCTCGACAGGCGCGTTGGTCGGCCAGTTCTCGGTCTCGGGTGTTGGGCCGCATGGATTAGACCTCGACCAGGATGGTCGTCGGGCGTTCGTCGCCTGCGATGGAGGCAGTGTCGTAACGCTGGACACCTCTACCGGGAGCGAACTGGCAAAGGTACCGATTGCGGGTGCCCCAGATGCCATCTGGCACAACCACCAGACATCACATCTCTACGTGGCTATTGAGGATCCTGGCGTCATCGATGTGCTGAACACGCAGACGATGGTGGTCGATGAGCAGATTTCTACGGAGGTGGGAGCGCACACGACGGCCTACGATGCTAGGCGGCAACGTCTCTACGTCTTTCTGCCCAGTTGTCGCACCGCGGTCTATGAGGAAAGCGAGGTGCCGTAAACGGAACGAGCGCTCGGATGTCGCGTTTCTTTGTTGTTTGAACGTCTCTTACTCGTAAGAAGAAGGAGAACCTGACCATGAAATGGATTACCCGCGAGCATGTCAAGGTAGACCGCGTGGCCTGCCCCTGGCTCATTAAAAAATTTGTGGACAAAGATGCCGAGTTTCTCTTTGTGCCAACCAACCAGGTGCTGGAGGTGGCCGAGCGCGAAGGGGCGATCCCCTACGACGTGAAAAATGTGGAACTGGGCCATCACGGCAAAGAGTGTTCGTTTGAGGCCATCCTCAAGAAGTACCACTTGACGAGCGACTCAGCGCTGGTCTTGCTTGGCAAGATCGTGAATGGCGCAGATACCGATAATACGCTCTGGAATCAGCCCGAGGGACCCGGACTAGAGGCCATCGCCGAGGGCTTCCGCCATCTTGGTTTCCAGGATGATAACGCCCAGAATGCCGCTGAGTGGATTGTCTATGATGCCCTCTATGCCTATTGCCAGGAAATGGTGCGCCAGGGCAAGCCGCATGGCGACTTTGTCTCGTGAGGCGAGGTTCGCCTGATGCGGAGCGAGGGAAATGAGAAAGTCGAGACCAAAAGGGGGAGCAGACCCTCTCTCAGTCGACACGAGCGAGCGCCGTCGCAGCACCCAGCTCATCCTGGTGATGCGTGGACTGCGCTCACTTGCCTACGGGTTACTGGCCGTGCTCTTGGGCGTGGCGCTTGCAGATGAGGGCTTTTCACCTGCGGCTATCGGTATCCTGATCACCGTCTCCCTGATAGGCGATATGATCGGAACCTACGTGGTTGGCCTGATGACTGACACCTGGGGACGGCGGCGCATGCTGGTGCTGCTTTCTCTCCTTATGGCCGGGACGGGCGTGGTCTTTGGACTGGTGACGAGCTATCCCGCGCTGCTGGTGGCGGCGTTCTTCGGGACACTTGGCACGACGGCCTCCGAGACTGCTCCTTTTCTGCCCGTTGACCAGGCGATGATCGCACAGGTCACAGCGCCTTCGCGCCGGACGGCCCTGTTCGCCCGCTATAACCTGGTTGCCTCGCTCAGTGTCGCTGTGGGGGCGCTGGTGGCCGGGTTACCCGATCTGCTGCTACGTCTGCATCTGCCTCTCATCACGGGCATCCGTCTTCTGTTCGGGGCGTATGCAGTGCTGGCCCTCGTTGTGGCCTGGCTTGCCCCGCGGCTCTCCGGAGCGGTGGAAGCACCAGAGCGTGCCCCCATCGAGGGAAAGCCCCTCTGGGAGCGGCTTGCGCCTCCGTTGGGACGTTCACGCGGCATGGTGTGGCGACTGAGTGCACTCTTCAGCGTGGATGCGCTGGCCGGAGGGCTGGTGGTGCAGAGCCTGATGGCGCTCTTCTTCCATCTGCGCTTCGGCGTTCCGCTCACGACGCTCTCGGCCCTGTTCTTCGGGGCGAACCTCCTCTCGGCGCTCTCGTTCCTGGCGGCGGCGCCGCTCGCCCGGCGTTTCGGTCTGCTCAACACGATGGTGTTTACCCATCTCCCATCGAATATCCTGCTGGCCCTGGTGGCCTTCGCGCCCACCTTTCCCATCGCGGCGGTACTGCTGCTCGTTCGCCAGGCGCGCTCGCAGATGGATGTGCCGACTCGTCAGGCCTACACGATGGCCCTGGTGGACCCGCAGGAGCGCACGGCTGCCGCCAGCGTCACCTCCCTGGCACGCAGCGTGGGCTCGGCAAGCAGCCCCGTCTTTTCCGGTCTGCTCTTGCAAGGGCCCCTGCTCGTTCTCGGGCTTCCCTTCATCCTGGCTGGGATGCTCAAATCGGCCTATGACTGCTCCCTCTGGATGGTGTTTCGGCATGTCCACCTGGAAGTGGAACAGTGCGCTCCAACGCAGGAGCCAGTTCGTGCAGGGGAGGTCACGCATGCGCCAAAAGATGGAGCGCGTACGCAGACAGATGACGGGAGGAGCAGGTACCGATGAACATCCTCCTGAACACGCTCAGCGATCCAGTCTGGCAGGTGCTTGCGCTCGTCATCACGCTCGCCGCACCAGTGTTGATCGTGGCCGTGCGCACCCGTGATGTGCATGCCTCCGAACAGCAGAAGCGTCGGGACACGCTGACCGTTCTGCGAGTGTGGCTTGCTACCCTTCTGCTGATGAGCGGGGTGGCGGTCGCGCTGCATCTGCCTGACGCTGCACCGCTGAGGACAAGCAGCACGGCACCATCACCCGTACCAACTCCGTCGCCGACACCTTCACCGACATCCATCCCAACCCCCACACCGACTCCTCGGCTCGCCCGTTCCATTACGCAGGTCCTGATGACGTTCTGCGATGCCATCACCAGCCAGGATTACCAGACGGCCTGGAACCAGTACGCGAATTCCTTGCAACACACGCATCCGCAACCTGAGACGTTCGCTGCATGGAGGAAGTTTACCCGCTGTATCATTCCTGATCAGAGTGGGGATCCCTCAGCACTCTCCGTCCTGACGCTGACGTTTGCGAATGGGTATACCGACCGGTTTAGACGCAGTGGGGATGTGGACTATCGGTTGACGATGGGTGTGGAGGACCAGGCCTGGAAGATTACAGGCGTCTGCGATATCCTCTCGGAAGGCTGCTTTGCGGTCAGTTGGGGCTAGAAAGAAGAGTGTGTGCCGATGAACGTGATCATGGAGAGTCTGGGCGACCCAATCTGGCAGATTGGAGGGGGGGATCATCATTCTGGCAGCGCTGGTGCTCATACTTGCCCTGCGCAGCCCCGAGGTTCATCTCTCATCGTGGCACCAATGGCTCTGGACCCGACTCACGCTGGTGGTATGCCTCTCACTCTTCCTTGTGCTCAGTGCGGGAGTGGTCTTGTTTCACGGAGCGAATGCCGCTCCCATCGGCGCGCCTGTGGCCTCGTCGACAGCAGTTTCGTCTTCTGGGGGGCTTTCGCCTTCGCCGACGCCGTTTCCCTCGTTGGCTCCTTCTCTCTCAGCATCTCCTTCGCCGACGCCCATTCCATCCCTGACTCCCTCAACGGCTCAGGTGCTTACTACGTTCTGTGATGCTATCGACCGACACGATCTGGATACGGCCTGGGGGCAGTACGCCAAGGCCCTGCAAAAGGAGCGGGCAACACCCCCGCCTTTCCTTGTTCGCATCACGATTGTCCACTGTAGGGTGGACAATGTGAGCGAGACGTCGGCGACTGGGTTCCTGTTGCTCAAGACGATTGGACCCAAGGGATATACGGACGACTATGAGCGGGACTTTCAGTTTACACTCGATGTGGAGGAGGGAGTCTGGAAGATTGCGCAGGTCGCTCGCTGCCTCGCTGATGGGTGCCTGGATGACACCACATCTGTGGTGCCATAGCAAGTGGCTGGCATTCATCAATTCGTGGAGACAGAACATGAAGAGATCTCTCCTTAGCTTTTCCCTGGAAGCATTTAGTGGTCTGTCATTCTTGAGTTGACGGGTAGAGATGCTTGAGCTTGCTACGAGCATCCTCGGTAGTTGGAATCCATGCCCTCGCGGCCGCCATGCCTGTGCTGGCTACTTAGAACATCTGTTCGGTAAATAGGACTGTTGTGTACAACGGAGTAAGCTTTCTTGTCAAAGCATGTGGGACACGTGTACAATCAACATGGTCCATTCTGCGTATGCACCCCGGCCATACGCCGTTCTCACAAAGAAGAGGTTCTATTTGTGCTGCGTCTATTTTTCCCGATCAAGCAACGTGTCTCTTCTTGCTTCCATACGCTTCAAGAACACGTTTTGCGTTGGATCAAACCGTCGACAACTTCCTTTGTGCTCGGCACGTTCGCCGATCTGACGCGAGGCAAAGCCGAACTATTGGCAGAAAATGCGCTCTTACGACAGCAACTGATCATCCTACATCGACAGGCCAAGCGACCAACCTATCGGAAGACGGATCGGCTTCTTTTGGTGCTCCTTGCCAAGATGGTCCGAACCTGGAAACAGGCTCTGTTCCTTGTCCAGCCAGAGACGCTCCTACGCTGGCACCGTGAGCTTTTCCGCCTGTTCTGGAAGCGCAAATCGAAGGCACATGCGAGAAAGCCGAAGCTCTCGCCAGAGACGATCAGCTTGATCAAGGAGATGGCCGCAAACAATCGGCTCTGGGGAGCGGAGCGCATTCGTGGTGAGCTTCTCAAGCTCGATATTCGGGTGAGTAAACGAACAATTCAGAAATATATGAGACCCATCCGCCACAAACGGCTGAGTGGACAGACCTGGAAAACGTTCCTGCGCAACCATGCGGCAGAGATATGGGCCTGCGATTTCCTGCAGGTGACGGATCTCTTTTTTCGTCCACTTTTTGCCTTCTTCATTGTCGAATTGCAATCGCGCAAGGTGATCCATGTGAATGTGACACGCTCTCCAACTGATCTGTGGGTGGCACAACAACTGCGAGAAGCGACTCCGTATGGAGAAGGGCCAAAATATCTGATCCGGGATAACGACCGTAAATTCGGCCCGCATTTCGCACGCGTAGCAATCACGAGTGGCATCAAAGTCCTTCGAACGCCGTACCGAACCCCACGAGCTAATGCTGTGTGTGAACGCTTCCTGGGCAGCGTCAGGCGAGAATGCCTGGA
>MNIY01000062.1 GCA_001919995.1 Ktedonobacter sp. 13_1_20CM_4_53_11 | reverse complement strand
GAGGAGGTCATGTATCATTTCAGTCGGCTTGATCCTGAAATGGCCCGTCGCCTGGGAATGGACATTCAGGAGGTCAGCAAAGAAATTGTCGAGGAAGAAACAGGAGATAGTAATATTGCTGGGAATTCATAAACAGTGTTGAGTGGGTATGCTCTTGCGAGCTAACCCAGGAATGTCCCGATGTAGCCCCTTCTTGAGAAATACCGTGTTGTGCTTCGAGGATTAATTGCTCAGCAACCAATGAAAAACGGGTCGCCCTGCGCAGGGCGACCCGTTTTTCATTGGTTGCTTATTTCATTGGCCAGCTAAAGGTCTCTAATGTTGCGGCAGGAATGGTGCCACTACTCGTCGTGTTTGCTGCATTTCTGTTTGTCCAAACCGCGGTATCGCCATTCACCGCCAGAAAATGAGCATCGCTCAAAACTTCCCCAACCACGGGACTGGATTTAGTGACCGCATCATACATCCCATAACTTCCATCGCCATTCTGCCAGAGCACAAAATCATTACCTGCTTGTAGCGACGAGGCGGAACCTGTAGCACTTACTGGCGTCGGTGGTATAGCAGGAGAATCAGAGAGCGGATACATTACTAAGGTACCTCGCACCCCCTCATCTAACGGTGCTGAATAGAAATTGCTATCTGCCCATGTCGCCGTCGGTGGGGCAATGGTATTAGGGGTTGCTACTGCCCCAGGGGTAGCGGTTGGTGTAGCACCCGAAGTTGCGTTTGGCGTTGCCTGCAGCACATCTGCCAAATTAGCGGTACTTAACAGGAAAAGATTCTCATTGACGACCATGGGTGTAAAAGACATGCCATCTTCGAGAAACAACTGCTTAACCGTCGTTTTATGCCGTACTACCCTATTATTGGATGGTATCCGGACCTCAAGCACCTGCCGTGTCCATATATTGCTGTGCAAATTTGCGTCATCGCTTCGCCATTCCTCTGCCCAGTAGATTTGAGAACCATCGCTATTGGCAGTAGGTGACGTAATAATATGCTCAGCATTTGTTTTTGCGATCTCCGTCGCTTTAAAGTCGTTATTCTTCCCCAGGGGATAGCGCACGAGGTGTGATACGCCATTCTCGTCAACCATTGCGACGAGCAACGTATTCTGAATGAACCAGATGCCTTGAATTGGTGTGTGTATCCAACTTGCTGTAGCATTCTGGTCGAAGGTGCCTGAGCGCAGCGTCACCGGCTGATTGGGAATAGGGCTGCCTTTTACCTGATCAGGAACAAGGGAAAGATAGTGTAAACTCCATGTTTGTGTCAGTGAACGTGATGTGTGACTTGAGATCACTCCAGGCTTGGAAAGCTTTGGTTCGTCGAATTGTAACCATACTAGCCAGCCATTGGCACTTCCCAGAACAATGAGAGGGCTGGTACTGGCCTGAGCGAGCAAGGGCCTGCTAATCTTCGTTGCGCGGTCTAATTGCTCCAGCATCCAACCTGTATTGCTGTCATCCCCATATGCCGTGTAATAAATGGAGGTGCGATCAGCCACGGCACTCACCACGTTTTTGTACAGTGTACTCGTCGTATAGCTTGCTTCTGCAACATTAGTAGGGGAATGAATGGCCAGTTGTTGAGAAGTTGCAATATGATCATGTGCTGCGAGAAGTAACGATGTAATCCCACCCATCATCAACGCTATAAAAAATACTGCTGCTATACCAATTGCGGCGAACTGCCCCAGAGACGAATGTCGCCTTTTTTTATGTACTGCCTTGATAACCGGCAATGGACCTGTATCCGCCGATGAAAATGCGGCCAGTGGATCAGCCTTAGAAGAGGACTGAGCATGTTCACGCATGTAGGGTATAAGGAATTCTGGTGGAGGAAGCTGTACCGATGTGGATCGTCGGATAAATTGAGAATGCTCGACGGCCAATGCTTGCATGAGCTTTGAATACATATCAGGAGGCGGCTCCAGCGCTGGCAGCGAACGTACTTGCTCACCGATTAAGCTGTAATTGGCAAGCACCTGCCTGCAAGAAGCGCATTGCTCCAGGTGAGCATCCAGCTCAGCAGTAACTACATCATCGTTATTCAAATCTCGGTGCGCTGCGAGCAACACCTGTGCCTCAGTACAATTCACTCTTCGCTCACTTCTTGTTTGTACAAGTTGATAAATCGTTCTCGCGCTCGCATCAAACGCATTTTCACTGCTGAAGCGCTAATGTTCAATACCTCTGCAATTTCCGCGCAAGAAAGCCCATCGTTCTCGTATAGCCATAGGCATACGGCGTACTTCGGTGGCATCTGCTTTAGCACACGTTCCACAATCTCGCGGTCTGCCACGCGGCTCTCAAAACGCCCGCCATCGTAGCCGCCGCGTTCATACATTGAGCTGCCGTTGCCAATACGCCCATTGTTATCCTCTTCACTGCTGTTGAAGCCGTCAGAGGCTGAGCCACCTGAGTCAGAGAGGACTCCAGCCCCAATACCGCGATCTTCATTAAACAATGAAAGTGGTAACCAGGCTATCAATCGTCTTCTGCGTAATGTATCAGTTGTCGTATTGGCGGCAATTCGATAGAGCCATGCCGATAACGCGCCCGGCTGAACAACTGTTCCGCCTAACAGCGCTTTATACGCCTTGACGAATACATCCTGTGCGAGATCATATGCCTGTTCGCGATTGCCAATCAGGTGATAGATGAAATTGGTAATAGGCCCCTGGAAGCGTAGGAAAATTGCTTCAAAATCCGCCACCTCAACCTTCTGTACCTGCTCTTGTAAAGCCGGTACGGCCAATTGTTGGTGCGCATCTACCACTTCCGCTTCCTCATCGACTCCTTCTACACCGCTATCCTCGTCCACTGACAATGGGGGAGCTGGATGGCCTTTACGTTCAGCATCCACAACTGGGCGTAAATTGCTATTCGCATTGTAGAAACGGATAGAGGTATCCATTGGTTACATCAACCTTATCTATTATTTGTGAGTAGAACTTTGAATGCGTATACATTGACTAAATTAATTTCTCTTGTAGCATAACATATTTCACTACCTTATGCTGTGAACTATGAGATAGTAAGAGATATTCATAAGGAATATTTTCCTATATCGGGTAAACCACTTCCCGTAAAAAACAAAACAGTTTCATCCGTTGGCGCCAAAAAATGCGTCGCAAGCAGTCTATGATAGGCCGCAAGCGTAGCTGCTGCCTCGACGGCGATCAACATACCCTCCCTATACGCCGCGAAGCGTACCATATGTATCATAGCTTCATCGCTGACGCAGATTGCCGTCCCTCCACTCTCACGTACCGCCTGCAGAATCAGCCGGTCACCAATAGCCGATGGCACTCGCAGACCAGCTGCACGGGTACTGGCCCGGTTGGATGGCCACGCTTCCGCTACTTCATTTCCTTGTTCAAAGGCCCGTACTAGTGGAGCGCAGCCCTCTGCCTGGACGATGATCATCCTGGGCAATCGTTTATGCTCTATCCAACCCAACTCACGTAATTCAGCGAACGCTTTCCACATCCCTACGATACCGGTGCCGCCGCCACAAGGATAAATGATCGCATCTGGCAGCCGCCAACCAAGCTGTTCAGCAAGTTCCAACCCCATCGTCTTCTTGCCCTCGGCGCGGTACGGTTCTCGCAACGTTGCCATATTAAACCAGTCCCGTTCGCGAGCCATGTTGGCCGCTGTATAACCCGCATCACTAATGAGCCCGTCAACCAGTACTACGTCAGCCCCATAGATACGTGCCTGTTGAATACACGTTTGTGGCGCATCTTCTGGTGTCACAACAATTGCCGCTAGACCCGCACGAGCGGCGTACGCCGCCATTGCTGCCCCCGCGTTGCCAGCTGTTGGGGTGACTAACCCACCTGCTCCCAACTCCAGTGCGCGCGAAACTGCCGCTGCCATTCCTCTTGCCTTAAAACTACCTGTCGGGTTCTGTCCCTCATCCTTGACCAGCAGCCGGGCATCCTTTTCAAGCCCAGGAGGCGCCAACCGTGAGGTTGCTACTAAAGGTGTCATGCCCTCGCCCAGAGTCTGGACATGCGCTTTTTCTCGGACAGGTAGCAGTTCATGATAACGCCACATAGAGGCTTCACGCCGTGCTATCTCATCTCTTGCCACGTCCCGCTCAACTGCCGATAGGTCATACTGTGCCAGTAAAGGCCTGGAACAACAGGGACTGGTAGTCTGCAGTCGGTCTGCTTCATACCGCCGTTGGCACGCGCTGCATCGTAGATGACTGAGATAGCTGTAACGGGCAACCATACCTAATAATATACCACACTTCTATACCGTTCGCTAAACGAACTGGCACTAGAGCATTGCCAATCTAATCCATTTCTGCTACCATATCCCCATGTCAACGCTCCAACAATCAATACAACCGGGCTGGAACATCGTCGGACATGAGCACGCCATCGACCTGTTGCGACGTACCCTTGCCGTACAACAGGTTCGCCATGCCTACCTTTTCACAGGCCCCGATCACATTGGCAAGGCACTGCTTGTCCACCGCTTCGCCCAGACCTTACTCTGTACTGGTGGGCCAGACCCACAGGTTGCTCCGGAGGCACCGTGCAATGCCTGCCTCTCGTGTCGCAAAGTTTTGCACGGCAATCACCCTGATCTGCATGTTATCGCCAGGCCCTCTGATAAACAGTTCATCGTAATAGAGCAAATACGCTCCTTGCAGAGCGATTCCGCGCGCAAAACTATGGAGGGACGGCGCAATGTCTTCATTATCCAGGGTGCGCACGAGATGAACCTGCAGGCTGCAAACTGCCTGTTGAAAACACTCGAGGAACCAGAACCTGACGTCGTCCTCCTGCTCACAGCGCCAGATGCTGGCCTGTTATTGCCAACCATTCTCTCCCGTGTACAGCAAATCTCCCTGCACTTGCTCACTGCCGCGCAAATCGAAGCTGCCCTGGAAAAAACATGGAGTGTAGATACAGGTGAAGCCGCTTTAATTGCCGCCCTGGCTGCTGGGCGCATGGGCTGGGCCGTGCAGGCTGTCGAGGACGAAGACCTGCTCATCGAACGTAGGACCCAGCTTGAAACCCTTGCCGCGTTGCCCAGGGTTGGCAATGTGCAGCGCTTCGAGATTGCCCAGCGCCTCAGCGCCGATCCTGAAAAAACACGTGCTATACTAGAGTTGTGGTTACTTTGGTGGCGTGATATGGTATTAGCAGCGCACCAATGCCTTGACTTGACTGTCAATGTAGATATGCGACACGTCTTAGAGCAGCAGGCTGCGACCGTTGGCATGAGAGAATCCGAGCGTATGGTTCATGCCATCCTGGATACAATGGAAGCTCTCGACCAGAACGTCAATACGCGCCTGAAGTCTACAACGCCTTCAATGATACGATGCTTGACGAACTTGGAGAAGTTCTGGAGACGGCTGCGCAGGATGCGGCTGTGCGCTGCGTTGTCCTCACGGGCACGGGCCGGGCTTTCGGCTCTGGACAGGACCTACGCAGCTTTGCCACGATCCAGGCCAGCAGAGGGGATACACCCATCAAAGTCAGCGAGCACCTGCGCAAATATCATCGAATTGTCCGCGCCATTCGTACCATGCCAAAGCCAGTCATCGCCGCGGTACAGGGCGTTGCCGCTGGCGCATCCTGTAATATTGCTCTTGCCTGTGACATGCGTATCGCTGCCGATAATGCGCGTTTTATCGAAGCCTTTGCGAGGATTGGACTCGTCCCCGATGCGGGAGGTGGCTTTTTCTTGCCGCGCCTGGTGGGCATAGGAAAAGCTATGGAACTGGCGATGTTAGCCGACGAGGTGAGTGGCCAGGAGGCTGAGCGCCTCGGACTCGTCAATCGTTGTGTCCCTCTGGATGAATTTGAGGAGGCGACCGAGGCCTTTGCTCAACGCTTAGCTGCTGGCCCAACACGTGCCTATGCGCTCATCAAAGAACTGATGAACCAATCGCTTGAGAGCGACCTCGAGACCACCCTTAGATTTGAGGGAGAGTTGCAAGATATCGCTATCAATACCGCAGACCATCGCGAGGGTGTCTCCGCGTTTTTAGAGAAGCGCCATCCACATTATCAAGGAAATTAAAGCCAGGGACCTCAGGTGCGCATCGATAACCTCTCATATAGCAATATGCAGACTCAAGGAGCGCACTTGTACGCAGCTCCGATGAAGTCGTACTTGCCGACCTGGATCTCGCATCCATGCGGCAAGGGGCCGGTGAGCTGCCCGCGTCGGCCCTTCGTAAGCGCGTGCTCCTGGAGCAATGTGACATCAGTGACGGTGTCAGTGTAAATCTGAAGCGCATGCTTGAGAGACAACCCTGGGATCTGCTTGTCCCCCGCGGTGCGCAAGCGGTCTTTGACGCAGCCGCTGAGTGTCTAGAGCAATGTCTCGTCCCTGATCCGCCTGTGCTAGAGGGCCTCGGAACGGGCGAGTTTGGCCTTGTCGTCAGTTCCCTCGTCCTTTCGCAGCTTTTTAGCTACCCACTCCTCGATATACTTGACCGTGTACAGCTCGTCGCGCCAGGTCTGCTTGGAGAGCAAGAACGTCATAGCCGCTACCAGCAGGCTGCCAGCGCTTTCCGACTGCGCGTTATCAATGCGCACCTGCATCTCCTGCGACGGCTAGTAGAGAAAGACGGCACCGTTGTTTTACTCAGTGACTTTCGCGGCTTTGTCTTCGATGTTTATGGCACCGATCACGATGCTGAACACCGCCGAACTATGCCACTGGTCCCTCGCGCGCTGCCGGCTCTTGTCCGTGAGAACTTTACCGTGCTCGAAGAAAAACACTGGGAATGGCTGACAGATCTGCCCGTAAAGGGAAGACCGGGAAGAGGATATGAAGTCGTTGGATATCTATTACAATAACTTTTACATTGGTAATGATGTAAGCCCAAATTGTTCCAGCGAAGAGCCTCATTGCTACTGACAATGAAGCTCTTTTACTCAGTTCCAGGGTAATCTTACTTACAGGTTGGAAATCGGCATATTTGCTACGTCCGTCAGCGCACGATCCATCAACTCGGCTGCTTCATCGATATCCTCGGCCTTCAAGATCAGAGGCGGGACCATCCGGAGCGTGCTCGGCCCAAGATTATTAAGCAGCAAGCCATGCTCTAACGCCTGCTGTACAATCGTGGGTGCGAGATCGTGCTGTACATGCACTGCCTGCATCAAACCTATGCCGCGTGGGCTATCAATAAAATGATATTTTTCACAGAATGCCTCGAGTTTCGAGTGCCAGTATTCACCCATCTTCGCCGCATTCTCTAAAAGATTCTCTTCCAGAATAGTCTTAATTGTCGCAATGGCTGCCGCGCTGGCAATAGGGTTGCCACCAAAAGTTGTGCCATGATCGCCAGCCGTAAAGAGATCGCTGCGTGGACCCGTCAGCATTGCGCCGATAGGTATGCCGCCCGCCAGACCTTTTGCCATCGTCACTATATCAGGCACCACGTCAAAGTGCTCCCAGCTGAAGAACTTCCCTGTGCGCCCCATACCCGCCTGTATCTCGTCGCAGATCATCACCAGGTTCTGCTCGTCACACCACTGGCGTACGCCCTGGATATACTCTTTATTCGCTGTCCAAATACCGCCCTCTCCCTGCACCGCCTCAAGCAACACCGCCACAGTTTTCTCGCTCGTGGCCGCTTTCAAAGCCTCCAGGTCGTTGAATGGAACCTGCTTGAACCCGTCAGGAATGGGCACCCATGTTGCCTGGTAATAGGCCTGCCCGGTAGCTGCTGTAGTTGCCAATGTGCGCCCATGGAAGCTGTTCTCCATACTGAGAATGCCATAGGCGCCATCTTTATGTACCCGCCCGAATTTGCGTGCCAGTTTGATTGCTCCCTCATTGGCTTCCGCACCACTGTTAGAGAAGAATGAGCGCATCCCGTTGCTTTGAATACCGAGTAACTCCGCCAATTCGATCTGACGAATGTTGTAGTACAGATTAGAAACGTGTACCAGTTGCGTTACTTGCTCTTGGACCGCCTTAATGATAGCAGGGTGGCAATGCCCCAGTACATTTACGGCTATACCCGCTACAAAATCCAGCAGTACCCTCCCGTCGCTGTCCCATACGCGCGTGCCCTCACCACGCACGAGCGTTATTGGCTGGCGTTTGAATGTTCCCTGGTAATACTTTTGCTCAAGTGCAGCCCAGTCGCGTTTATTGGTCTCCGTTGTCGTCATCGTTTTCTCCTTTGAAAAAATATAGTGTTATTCCTTGTTAACGCGTATAGAGAGTATTCTCGTCAATATAACCGTGAGTCAGGTCACATCCCCATGCTGTTGCTTTAGCCTCACCTAAATGCAGGTCAATCGTCACCGTCACTTCGTTTCCTGCCATAGCCTGCCTGGCTGCCTCCTGATCATATTGTGCCGCCAGGCCATGTTTCATTACCTGCACATCACCAATGGAAATATCATACCTCGCCTGGTCCAATGCACATCCGCTGGCACCCAGTGCCGCGGAAATGCGTCCCCAGTTGGGATCCCCACCTGCCAGCGCGCACTGCCATAAGGGCGATAGCGTAATCGCCCTGGCTGCTTTTACCGCGTCTGCCTTATCCCGTGCTCCGTTTACATGAACAATCATCAACTTCGTCGCACCTTCACCGTCGCGTGCCATCTCCCGTGCCAGGTAGTGTGTCACGTAGCGTAGCGCCTGGCGAAATATCTCCGCCTCTGGATGTCCAGCATCGATTGGTGTATTACCTGCCAGCCCATTTGCAAAGAGGATACACGTGTCGTTAGTAGACATATCACCGTCCACCGAGATCATATTGAACGAATCATCGACCGCGGCTTTTACCTCTGTCTTCATCCACTCATGGGTAATCGCTGCATCAGTTGTCAAATAGCTCAGCATCGTCGCCATATTTGGATAGATCATGCCGGCACCCTTTGTCACTCCCCCCAGGCGCACCGTGCGGCCCTCGATCTGGAATTCCAGCGCGATACGCTTTGGATGGGTATCGGTCGTCATTATCGCTTCAGCAAAAGCATTTCCCTTGTCTTTGCTCAACTCGATAGCCGCGACACCTGCCTCGATCTTCTCCATTGGAAGCTGGCGACCGATGATACCGGTGGAAGAACATAACACCATCTCATGCTCCAGATTCAGCTTCTTCGCCACCAGTTCCGTCATACGATAAGCGTTGTGCAGGCCAATATCGCCAGTAGCGCAGTTGGCATTCCCGCTGTTGACAATCACTGCTTGCGCTCTGCCACCCTTCAAGTGTTCCTGGCAAACCAGTACAGGGGCGGCCCGTGTGCTGCTCGTAGTGAATGTTCCTGAAGCGATGCAGGGCACATCTGAAGCCAGGATAGCCAGGTCTGGAATTGAGCCGTCAGACTTGATACCGCAGGCTGTGATACCGGCGCGAAAGCCCTGTGGGGCGGTCACACAGCTATCAATCTCCCGATATGTATCAGACAATGTTAAAATACCTCCTACCATGAAAAAGTTTCCACTTTGCTGTTTATGGATCTCAACTCAAATCGGCATTCGATGGCGGTTTAAATTGCTGATTCACCGGTTCTGGCAGAAGCTTCCCCTGCTCAGTATTTCCCGAAAGTTTAATACCTGGTATTCCCGCCAGTATCGAGGGTGACTCGTACTGATCATTGTTGATCGGCTGGTTGAAGAGAGACTCAAAGAGAGGACCTTCCAGCGTCTCCTCTTTGATGAGGCGTTCGCTGATCATAATCATGCGGGTCTTATTTTGCATCACGATATTATAGGCCTTATCAAAGGCTTCCTGGATGATGTTCCGTACCTCTTCATCGATCTCACGTGCCGTTTGTTCGCTGTAGTTGCGCTGCTCGCCAAAGTCGCGTCCCAGGAAGACAAGTTCTTCCTTGTGCCCCAGGGCCATCGGACCGATACGGCTACTCATACCATACTCAGTCACCATTGAACGTGCGATCTTTGTCACCCGCTCAATATCATTTGAAGCGCCGGTGGTAACCTCTCCGAAGATGATGAGTTCAGCAACATGCCCCCCCAGAACGTAGGCGAGCATGTCCTCGAATTGCGGTTTGCTCCACAGGTATCGATCTTCTGTGGGTAGCAGCATCGTAAAGCCGCCCGCCTGCCCCCGGGCTACAATCGATACCTTATGAACCGGGTCGGTATTTGGAAGTAATCGCGCTACGAGAGCGTGGCCAACCTCGTGGTAAGCTGTAATTGCTTTTTCTCGCTCGCTGATGATGCGGCTCTTTCGAGCGGGACCAGCCACCACTCGATCAATTGCCTCTTCAAGCTCACTCATGCCAATAGTACGCTTATTTCTTCGCGCTCCCAGGATGGCTGCTTCATTCAGAAGGTTGGAGAGGTCAGCTCCAGAAAAACCAGGGGTCTGCTTTGCCAGCGTGTCCAGTGATATATTCTTATCCAGGGGCTTCCCTTTTGCGTGAACTTGTAAAATTGCCACTCGTCCGCGAATATCGGGGCGGTCCAGCACTACCTGCCGGTCAAAGCGGCCGGGACGCAATAAGGCAGGATCCAGTACATCAGGTCGGTTCGTGGCCGCGATTACAATCACATTGGTATTGGTATCGAAGCCATCCATTTCCACGAGAATCTGATTGAGGGTCTGTTCCCGTTCGTCGTGTGAGCCACCCAGACCAGCACCGCGCTGGCGGCCAACCGCGTCAATTTCATCCACAAAGACGATACATGGGCTGTTGCGTTTTGCCTGGTCAAAGAGGTCACGAACGCGGCTGGCGCCAACCCCCACAAACATCTCTACAAACTCAGAACCACTGATACTGAAAAATGGAACTCCAGCCTCGCCGGCAACAGCACGCGAGATAAGCGTTTTACCTGTTCCGGGAGGTCCAACAAGGAGCAGCCCTTTAGGAATACGTGCTCCGAGAGCAACGAACTTTTCAGGATATTTCAGAAACTCGACAATCTCCTGTAGCTCTTGCTTTGCCTCCTCAACGCCGGCGACATCAGCAAATGTCACCGTTGGTTTATTACCCATAAACATGCGCGCCCTGCTCTTCCCGAAAGAAAGCGCCTGGTTATTACTGCCCTGCGCCTGGCGCATCATAAAGATGAGTAATGCTCCTATCGCAATAAAAGGAATGAAACTCACCAGTATATTCACCCACGCTCCCAAAGCGCTTGGTGGTTCGTATTGCAAGACGAGCAGGTGGCTATTTGAGTAGTTTATACCGTTGTCTTTGAGGACCTGGGTTGTATCAAATGTATCATTGATGCTTGCTGCTTCCTTGGCTGCATCTGGGGCGTTTCCCCTCGTCAATGTAAGTGTATTGCTAGCGACGTTGAGCGTATCTTGCTGGTTTTTGTGCATATCCGTCTTAATGTCCGCCAGGATGGTAGAGACATTCACCGATTGCGTGTCGGATGGTGAACGGAAAAAGACCACAACCAGAACAATGGCCAGCGTAACCAGGAGCAATAATAAGCTCGTTCTGATCCATTTCCCATTGTTCGACATCAATAATCCTCTCTATTTTCAGGACTAGTCGTACTTCTACAGTTCTTTTAATGATATATCGAAACAGAAATACTACTACTTGGCATATGGCACATTACTCTTTTGTGGCTTATTATAACACACCCTGCTGTTAATCTCGTGTACAATCTCTTTCTGAATTGGTATTCCTCATCGCGGACGTGCCAGCACCAGTCCTCTCACTTCCTTTGCTCCTGCTGCGAAGAGTGGTGCCGCACAGGCCTCCAATGTCGCCCCTGTCGTCGCAACGTCGTCAATAATAACTATATTACGTCCAACGAGCGCACCAGTTGCGTAAGATGGCGTGCAGAGAAAAGCTTCTGCGATATTCTGGTATCGTTCCTGCACTGAAAGGCCTACTTGAGGAAGGGTAGCCCGGTGTCTCACCAGCATATGCTCATGATACGGGACGCGCGACTGCCTGGCACAGACCTCTGCCAACAATTGTGCGTGATTATAGCCACGTTGCTGTTGTCGATCATGGTGCAACGGCACGGGGACAATAGCATCGGTAACCATACTGAAGCGACCGAACGTTTCTGCCAGTAATAAGCCTAACGGTTCTGCCAGACGTACATTCCCGTCATATTTCAACTCATGGATGCAGGAGCGGAGAGGCTCCTCATAGCTACCGTACGAGAGTAACCCATTCAGCCCTGAAGGATGGCCGTAACACGCTCGACAGATCATGTCTGGTTCTAGTATAGCTCTCCCACAGCGTTGACAGGAAGAAGGTATCACCGGTCCAAACTTTGCAATACACGATGAACAAAGCACGTTTCCGCTTCTTTTGCATCCTGCGCAGCGTGGTGGAAAGATAGTGTCCAGCACCTGCTGGCTGCTTCGCTGTATCTCACGCAATAGGGCCTGCTTTTTCACTCGGCACGCTCCCCACCCTCGATGGGCTCCACAACATAGGCATAATGCAGATTGGGCGAATATGTAATATGAACGATGTCCCCTCGACGTAATGACTTATAGACCTCTTCCCTGATTGCGAAGGTCATAACCTGCTCAAGAGCGGATGTATCAATGAAACTGAGCGCAACGCCGTACCATGTTCGTGTCGGGCGCGGGGTTAATCCGGGACGACCGGCGCGTGTCTGTGCTGCCGCACGTAAACTGATGACTTTCCCCGTAATCTCGCAGCGACTCTCTCTCCTGTCATACAAATCACGCCATCCCCAATAAGCCAATACTGCTGGATAGAGCAAAAGAACGCTACCCAGGAGCAGCAATGCCACCGCTCCAACAAAAATTCCTGATGACCCGGAATTTGGCAGGACATAGCGCTGGCCGTTACCCTCCAGGGCATACAAAATGTGCAGATTTGGTGAATAGTCCAGCAAAATAGTATCGCCATCACGAATACTATGAAACTCAATTTCTGAAACGACCGGGACAACTTCGTCTGAGAAACCTGTTGTATGTACACGAATCCTCAGGCGGAGCTGTCCATCACCGCTGTTTGCTCTATGTTGAGTCACGATACCAGGTACTTGAAGTGGCTGCGATACGCTATCCTCAATTCCAAATATCAGAGTAAACAGCCCGAGACAAAGCAGTAACAAAGCAACCAACGAAAGAAGCCCTCCGATGATAAATGCATTTCGTGGTTTAATGCCAGGGCGCCAACTCCACCAGGAGACAGTTTCGTTCTCAAGTGCACTGGCTTCTTGCTTCTGTCGCATAGTTTCCTATTTTCTTATGGCCAGGATGGAGATTAAGTTATCAACGATGAGTGAGAGGAAATTGCTTGCATTGTATCAAACTATCTTGCTGTGTACAATATAACGCGCGACTCGCTCTTTCCCCACGAGAAATTATGATATACTGAGGTTGCCTTAATCACAGGATTATTAGGAGATAGATCATGAACGAGAAAACCACCACTGAACAGTCTACCATGGTTTCACCAGCAGAGAAATCCATTCCTGCATCCTCAGAGATAGTAGCTACTGAACATAGAACAGCCTATGGTACAGCCAAGACCGAAAACTTACGCGACTCAGGTATGTGGCGTTACATATTGCCGGCCTTTGTTATACTCCTCTGTCTCGCTATCCTTGCGGTTCCACTATTGATTTTGATTCCGCTATTCGTCAATTCGCTGGATGTCACCTCGCATACGCACAATCTCACGTGGCTCTGGCTCACAATGATTGTGCTCGAGGTTGGAATCGCTGCTCTCATCATCTATGGCCTGCTAAAAATATTTTTAACCCAGGCTGGCAACTACCAAAGCTAAACATCTTGGCTCAGTGCACATGCCTGCATTGAGCCACTTATTAGTTGGTATCCCTCATCTGTTGAAACTTGCTGGAGCTACTTTACGATGATGGTAGCCTTCATGTAGGGGTGGAAATCGCAATGGTAAGCGAAGGTCCCTGCCTTCGTGAATTTCCAAGAAAATGTAACATTGGGACCAATCGGTGCTGAGTCTCCAGAATTAAATGATTTGCCATCGTCACTCGTCACGGTATGGGGAGTCTGTGTGGTATTCTTCCAGACAATAGTGGTACCAACCGAGATCGTCATCGATGTAGGGCTGAATGTGAATTGGCCGCTGCTATCCGTCGTGATAGTCGCCGATTTCGTCGCTCCAGTAGGAGCGGTAGTCGTTGTCGGAGTCGTATTGCCACCTCCATTGCCATATCGACCATAACCACTGCCAGAAGACGTGGCAGTAGGGGTATTAGGAGCTGTGTTGGTCGTTGCGGTTGGTGTTGATGCCGGTGAGCCCGTGTTTGTGGAGTTACTTCCGCAGGCGGCTAATAGTACAAGAGCGCCTAAAATCAGAAGACAAAACATGGCGTATGCCCTAGGTCTGGATGTGCTCATGTTACTATGCATTTTTTCTCTTTCCTAAGCATGTATTTGTTGTCTTGGCTACGAATGCCAACGAGGATGAATCCTTCTAGTTATAAATACGAGAAGAAGTTACTCTTTATGTATTGATGCTACTCGACTTTGGTAAAGCCTTGAAAAATCATCCTGATTGCTCTTGACTTTTCCAATATCTACAAGTACACTCATACTAGCATTAGCGTTGTTTTGTTAGTAGCAAAGTAAGAAAACCCATAGTTTAAAGGGGGGTGAGTTCTATGCAGAAAGTGCTTGAAAGAGTCGCGCAATGTGTTCGAAACGGTGGAACTCATCCGTTGAGCAACATGGGAGTGTAGTAAGTAATTCTATGCCGATTGATGTTGCTGCTCGGATTACCTTCAGTGTCCGGGCGTTTTCTTTTCCCCTGCTTTTCCTCGCAATGCGCTGGTTCTCCTCAACATGAAAACATCAAAACTACATCCATAGAGAGTTGAAATGATCTGCCAGTTTATTGTACGTCTTACCGACGAATGTTCCTGTGGGAGACGTATCTACCTGTTCAAGGAAAGGCTCTACCAACATGCTCAGCACATTGTGTCTGTCTGCTAGAAAGCAACGCATCACTATCCCAATGGAGAGGAGGTGAAAGCATGAGAGGGAAGCTACGTGATAAACGCTCAGAGATGAAACGCGACAACCTTAAGCGTGAATCGTTAGAGCGACGCCGCGCAAACAAACGCGACAACCGTTCTCTCATCGCCAAACTGTATCAGCAGTACGAAGAGGAAGATGATATTCTGCTGGACGACGAGGAAGAAGTTTTGGTAGAAAATACCCAGAAATAATATATTATGCTAGCCGGCACCAGTAAAGGACTTACTGGGCTGGCTTTGCATAATCATAGATAGGCTTTACGGGATATCTACCTCTGGGAACAAACGGCGGGCAATAACCAATCGTTGAATTTGTGCTGTACCCTCAAAGATATCAAAAACTTTCGCGTCGCGGAACCACTTTTGGAGAAATTGCCTGGACTCAGAGTTTTCGCCAGGAGCCGAAATGCGTACACCTGCGGATGTAACCTTCATCACTAATCCCCCCGCGTAGGCCTTACACATAGATGCCTCTTTCGAGTTCGGAATCCTCCTATCAGCCATCCATGCTGCACGCCACACAAGGAAGCGAGCCATCTCCAACTCCTGGCCCATCTCATCCAACTCCAGCTCGATCTCCCGGCGTTTATACACGGAGAATCCCTTTGGCAGTTCCTCCTGCACCCACTGACAGGTTTTCTCATGCGCTGCTCGCGCGATGCCAACAGCCAGCGCACCCACCATCGGGCGCGTTGCGTCCAACGTGCCCATAGCTGCCTTAAATCCTGCCTTCTTGCTGCTCTCGCGGCCGCTTAGTAAGTGATCTTTGGGAATCCGGCAGTTCTCAAAAATCAGTTCGGCCGTCTGTGAGGCGCGTAAACCCATTTTTTCTTCAATACGTCCAACTACAAAACCGGGAGTACCCCTGGGTACGACAAACGGCCGGATGCCTTCTCTTCCCAGGCTTTTATCAATGGTTGCGAACGTAACTACCAGGTCTGAGCGAGCGCCGTTAGTGATGTAGTGTTTATAACCATTGAGCACCCACTCATCGCCTTCCAGCACCGCTGTGGTAGACATGCCAGCCACATCCGAACCGATCCCCGGTTCTGTCAACGCCAGCGCACCCCAATGCAATTGCCCATCCATATACGGGCCAAGGAACTTCGCCTGCTGTTCAGGCGTTCCCTGGGAGAGAATTGGAGGAGCAGCCAGCCCGGGCCCAGGAATCGCTGTGGAGAGAGCTGCGTCCCCCCACGCCATTTCCTCCTGAGAGAGGATCGAGAGGATATTGTCCTGCTTTTCTTCTCCTTCTTGTGCCTGCGTGCGTGCTTGACCGGCAGCTCCTGCCCAGAAGCGCCGCTGCATGTTCCACATGAACGAGTCGGGAATCTTCTCCGTGCGGTCGCATTCGAGCGAGATAGGCCGCATCTCTTCCAGAGCGACCTGGTGAGCGTAGTCGCGTGCTGCCTGTTGCAATTCGCTGAGGGTAAAATCAATCATGTTGTGCTACTCCATTGCTGCCGCGTTACGCATCCACATTTCAGCAGGGTGATCCTGGATGAATCCTGCCCCACCCAGGATTTGAATGGCATCTATCGTTGCTGACTTCGCGATTTTTATGGCCTGGTACTGTGCTGCTTCGCCCTCCTGCACGAGCGTCTCACAACCAGTTCCCCGGTCCCAACTTGTTGCCGCGCGCCAGGTAAGTAGCCTGGCAGCATCTAGCTTCATTGCCATCTCCGCGACCATAAATGCGATCCCCTGGTATGAGACAATTGGGCGTCCAAAGGCAATGCGCCCCCTGGCGTAATCCATCGCATAGTCAAGCGCCGCTCGTGCCGTGCCACACGCAACGCCCGCGCGCAAGATATTATACAATGCCGCAGCTCGTAATACTCCACTGCCTCCAGGTTGACCGAGCATACAGGTCGCGGAGACCGGCGCGTTCTCGAACGTGTATGCCGCGCTTGGTGCCGCGATCAGCCCCAATTTCCCCTCATCATGACTGACACGTGCGCCAGCAATGTCCAGTGGAACCATCAATGCGCACAGACCCTCGGTTCCACTTGTTCCTTCAAGGCGTACCAGCACCACGCGCGGACTGGATTGCCCTCCGTGTATCACATCGCGCTTGCTGCCATTAAGGATATACTGTTCACCTTCCGTACGTATCGTTGCGCTAATTTCTGTTACGTAATAACCGCCGGTACGTTCGGCGAATCCCAGGCTTCCCCGTTGTAGATGCCCCCGCGAAGCATCGGAGAATGGCGTAATATAGTGCTGCTGCTGGCTTTTATCTCCCGCCAGTAGCACTGTCAACGGCCCCATCAGCGATCCGATAATGTTCATTGCCAGCGCACCGTCGCCAAAGCCCAACTCTTCGGCGATCAACGTATATGTTACCGCCTCTACTACTCCCGAGCCGCCATATTCTTCTGGAAAAGGTGTTGTCAGTCCGGTCTGTGTAAGTGTCTTCATCAGTGCTGGTGAGATATCGCCTTGTTGTTCAGCGCTGCGTCCCTGTGGGCGTACCTGCTCCATTGCCAGGCTCTGTGCCAGTTGGCGGATCTCTTCCTGCTCTTGCGTTGGCGCAAAATTGAGCATAGCACTATATCCTTTCAATAACCATGCCGTTTGCCATTCCGCCACCTTCGCAGATAGTTTGCAGACCATAACGTCCGCCGGTGCGCTCCAGTTCATGCAGCAGGACAGTAGTTAGGCGTGCTCCAGAGGCACCCAGCGGATGCCCTATCGCCACCGCTCCTCCGTTTACATTGACACGCTGAAAATCAGCCCTGGTCTCTCGTTGCCATGCCAGCACGACACTGGCGAATGCTTCGTTGATCTCCACCAGGTCTATATCGTTCATGGTCAGTCCTGCCCGTTCAAGCGCCTTGAATGTTGCAGGAATCGGTGCGGTCAGCATCAGAATAGGATTATCTCCCGCCAGAGAGAAGGAAACAAAGCGCGCGCGCGGCTTCAGTCCCAATCGCTCAGCGGTCTCGCGCTCCATGATGAGCACCGCTGCTGCGCCGTCGCTAATCTGCGAGGAGTTACCGGCGGTAATCAAGCCATCGGGCTTAAACGCGGGTTTAAGACTGGCTAACTTCTCAAGGCTGGTATCAGTGCGTATCCCTTCATCCTGTTCGAATACGCTCGTAGTGCCATCCTCGTTTTTTACAGGAATAGGGACGATCTGGCTGCTGAAGCGTCCTTCTGCTGTCGCGCGGGCAGCCCGGCGATGACTCTCGAGGCTGAACTCATCGAGTTCGTTCCTGCTGATCTCCCACTTCTGTGCCACCAAATCAGCGCTGATGCCCTGGTGAACCAGCCCATTCTCATAGCGTTTCAGCATCTGGCTACCAAAGGGCTCTCCGGGACCCTGCATGTACGAAGAGCCCATCGGTACACGCGTCATCACCTCAACGCCGCCCGCGATTGCCACATCGTATGCACCACTGAGTACACCTTGCGCTGCAAAATGAATAGCCTGTTGGCTGGAACCGCATTGCCGATCAACCGTCGTACCTGGTACAGTTTCAGGAAAACCCGCCGCGAGAACCGCGTTCCGTCCAACATTTAGACTCTGCTCTCCTACCTGGCTCACACATCCTACTATCACATCTTCTACTACTCCGGGATCGATCGTCGAACGTTGCACCAGGGCTGAGAGTGTCTGGGCAAGCAAATCCACTGGGTGCCAGTCCTTCAGTCGTCCGCCCCTGCGTCCTACCGCAGTGCGCACTGCTTCAACAATCACCGCTTCGCGTTGTGTCATCATAGACTCCTTTGTTCTATCGTGGTAAATTCGTGGTGGCAATAGGGGGACATCTCTTCTATGTACAAGTCATTGTACGAGAATAGTTGAGGAAGTTCAAGAGAAAAAAGGGAGGGGCTGAATTATGCTGGATTATTCAGGTTTCTTTGTCCGCAATTCTTGCAAAGTTGCCTGGCGTTCCCACGCGATTGAGCTTTCGTTGTGTAACCTGGCAAGGCGCCGGTACACCCCGCTAGCCTGCTCAAACTTGCCTTCCAACTGGTAGATCTGACCAAGTAAATCATATGCCTCATAGTTTTTAGCATCATAAGTGATCAAGAGTTGGAGTACCGCAACCGCTTCATTGAACTGACGATGATCAAAGTAATGCCGGGCAATCACCATCAGGTATTGAGTTGCATCTTTTCTCATCCCCAGTTGGAGACAGTAGTC